>CAYHUV010000007.1:5210-18425 GCA_964359695.1 Candidatus Woesearchaeota archaeon | reverse complement strand
GCTATTTTGCTTTCTGTGCCTGAAAGTTCTTCTTGGAGTTGCATGAAATTCTCGTTTGCTTTTAATTGAGGATAGTTTTCTGATACTGCGAAAAGAGATTTCAATGTTCCTTCTAGCATATTTTCTGCTTTTCCTTTTTGGTCTACAGTTTTTGCATCCATGAATGCCGTACGTGCTTTTGTGACACCTTCAAGAACACCTTTTTCATGTTTGGTATAACCTTTAACAGTCTCGATAAGGTTTGGAATGAGATCGAATCTTCTCTTTAATTGTACATCAATTTGTGCCCAAGCATTTTCTACTTGATTTCTTATTTGTACTAAACTGTTGTACATTATGATCACAGCAAGGATTATTACTATAAGAGCTATTCCTATTACCCAGATTATTGTACTCATAGCTTATTTAGATATTATCATGTTTTTTTAAATGTTTGCTTTCTCTATTCTTGTGCTGTATTCTCTTATTTTATGACTTTTGCAGGAAATATGCTCCAAAGCAGGGTTAATTATTGGGGGCAACTTATGGAGAGTCGTGAAACTATAGATGCTTATCTTCCTCAGGCTGATGCACTTGTTTTTCTAGGGCGTTATCTTTGTGATAATGTTACTGAAGAATGCAAATTTAACATTTGGAGTATGATGGATCTTGCAAAAAGATTTAAGAAACCCTTGTATGCTGGATATAGTGATCCTTTTTGTTTTCAATGCAATTGTCCTGAAATAGAACCTTTGCATAAGATGGGTGCAACATTGTTTAGGACATTTTAGGAGCAATAGTTATTTAAATGAGGGATTTTTCATTATAAGATATGCCGCGATGGCACAACCTGGTACTGCGCAAGCCTGGAATTTTGTATCAGGTAGCTTGTTTCCGCAAGGATATCCCGGTTCAAATCCGGGTCGCGGCGTTTTACTTTTTGATGTAGACCCTATTTTCGGAGTTTTCCATTTTTAGTTCTGCATCTAGTATGTTATTTTCATTCCTTCTTTTTTGTGTTTTGAAATTTCTGCAGTTAATATTGCAAACTCTTTTTTTTCTTCAACACCTCGTTTTTTCCATTCATCCGTTAATTCATCTCTTATAACTATGCCCCTTACTCTTTTCTCAATCCAATCCTCAGAATAGCCTTTTGCCTTGTATATTTCTTTCATACGCTTTTGGGCTAATTCAGGATTTTCTATTTCCTGCACTCTCTCATAACCAACTTGAGCTAGCCATTGCTTGAAAGGCTCTGCTTTAGGTGATGGAATGGATTGAATAATTCTTAACATGTTTTTGGTATTGGCACAGTCTGTAGGCCTTAATTTACCATCTTCTGCCATTAATTTCAACTGTCCGATTTTCTCGGACACTTCAAAACCCTTCTCACCAGTAAAGAAAAGAACTGAAGCGAGGAAACAAAAATGCAATATTTGCTAAACAATGATGAATATGTCTGGGAATATATTCCCTTCTTTATATCCAAATTCAAATATGCCCTATTCAGTTTCTTCTATAATTGACTATACAAAAACATTTAAAGTAGATATTTAATTTTTCATTCTATGCAAACACTTGAAGGAAAACTTAATGGAGTACAATTACACTACCAGCCAAGCCAACTTGCAATACTTTTAGGAAGGATCTGTCATCCAATACGGGATAATAGCTATGTCTGGAATTTCTCCGAAGAACAAAGTAAAGATCAAGGATTAAGAAAACTAAGCCTTAAACCAATCCCTTACTTCGACGAAGCTTTTTCATATGAAATAAGTATCCCTAATCAAAAAGATAATTTAAGTCAATTCCTTGAAAATCCCATACAAGAACGCATTTTTATAAAAGGATCAGATAAATCTTACAAAGTACTAATTGATAGGAATCCAAAAATAAGAAGTAAATGGAAAAACAATACACGAGTAAGAGTTTCAAAAGTTTATGAGGATGGAAAAATAGAAAATAGTAAAGTTTTTTCTATTTATGATTTAAATAATATAGAAAGATATGCAAGGAGTTTATATTAATGTTAATTTTTAAAAAAATTGATGAAAGTAGAACTTCAATGATTATTGCTGGTATTGGAACAGTATTAATTAGCGCCAGTTTAGGAGCATATTTCTTTCCACGAGAAGTTTCTAATATTGGGATTTATGATAAAAATCTTGATGGAAATGTAGATTTAATAGAAGAGAGGAATTTGAGAATTACATTTACTAATGATATTAAATATCTAACTTTAGAGTCATTACCATATAAAATTTGTTATTTTTCTACAAATATTCCTATGAAAAACATAGAAACAGAATTAGCACAAATGGTACGACCAATATTAGAAGATTGTTTTAAAGAGTAAAGGGAATACTTAAATAGCACTTAGTCAAAAACTTATCTTTGAGAATATAATCTCTTAAATGAATATATTTTCAAGAACGACAATGAATCAATTAATCATAAATGCAGATGACTGGGGTTATACCAAAGAAGTTAATCTTGGAATTCTTGATGCACATCGTTTTGGAACGCTCACAAGCACAACAATTATGACTAATCAAAAATTCTTTGATCATGCTATTGGCATTTATCCCAAATCTTTAGGCATTGGTGTTCATTTGAATCTGACATGGGGTAGATCTTTAGTTAGTAGAGAAAAATTCAACCCTTTTAACAAGTATAAAATTGTATTAGGTCTAATTGACCAGGAATTTGTTGAACAAGAATTTAGAAAACAAATAGAAAAACTTCTTGAAGTAGGTATAAGGCCAGATCATCTTGATACTCATCATCATATGCATGCTTTTCAACCTGTAACAAGAGTTATTCTTAAGCTTGCAGAAGAATATAGAATCTTTAAAGTACGTTGGCCAAAAGAAAAAGAAACAAAGATCATTTTGCAAAGCTCCTATCTCAAACAAAGAGTAATTAATAGAAATCTCCACGCCTGTCCACTAAAAACAACAGACCATTTCTTTGGAATCCTACACACAGGTTCTCCAAAACTAAAACATTTTCTTTCATATCTTAACTTTGATGGTTCTGCAGAAATCTGTTGTCATCCTGGAAAAAAATCTTTTCAAGGAGAGGATAAACTTTGGAAAACTAGAAAAAAAGAATTGGATATTCTTACGAATGATATATTCTTGAATACTATAAAAGAAAAGGATATTCAATTGATCACATTTAAGGAATTGTAAGGGAGTTAAGTTCAAGAAGAAAAAGATATAAATGTGTAAATGTTTTTAATTTTTATGAGATCAGCATATTCATTACAAAAAGAAATCCATAATGAAATTATTTGGTGGACCAAAGAAGGATATACATCTCCTGCTACAAGCGGCTTAAACTTTTCCAACATAACTGAGAATTTTGCTTTGACCAGTAATTATAAAATAGTTCTCTTGAAAATGTTCAGAAATGGGATATTTTAATTTTTCTAAAATTTTATCAAAATTATTAAAACAGGATGGATGTTCAGATCTCAAAGCAGTATCTGAAATTCCTGAAGGAATATAAGGAATCTGTGGCTGACAACGCATCTCTCTTATTTCTTCTAATGACACTTTCATTTCTCCTCTTGGTCCTGACCGTCCTGTTGCATGAGGCATAGAACAATAAGGAGGCAATTGAAAAGGAGCTTTAATAGCAAAACTTCTTAAAAGAAAATTCCTTTTGATCATTGATGCAAAGCTTTGAAACACTGAAAGAAGAATATAAAAACTGTAATCGTTGTCCTGAACTATGTAAAAGTAGAATCCAGGTTGTTTTTGGGTCAGGTAATCCTCAGGCAGATATACTCTTATTGGGAGAGGCACCGGGATTAACAGAGGCAAAAGAAGGTATCCCCTTTTGTGGAGCTTCTGGACAAATACTCAATCAACTCCTAGAATCAGTCGGACTTTCTCGAGAAGACATATTCATCACAAATACAATCCTTTGTCATCCGGAAAAGAATAGAAATCCTGAGAAAGAAGAAATTGAAAAGTGTAAAACTCGTTTAGACCAGCTTCTCAAAATCATGCAACCAAAAGTAATTGTAACTATTGGAAATTTTGCAACAGAAAGAATCATTAAAAAGACAGGAATAACTTCTATTCATGGACAAATATTTCCCCTAACAATTGATGGTCTTCAAGTAGACATCGTTCCAGTCATTCACCCAGCAAATCTTCTCTACCAAGGAAGAAACCCTCAATTATTTGCAAGTATGAAAAAAGATTTTGAAGTCATTGCTTCCCTTGCAAAGAAAACAAAGACACAAAAAACACTTCTTGAAATGTAACCAATAGATGAGTTTTTTTACAACAAAAGGTAAGAAAAGTATTAAAAAGGAAGACACAAAAATAGTTGATAGCGATGCCTACACTTGAAGAGACGATTGTTGCAGCACAGAAAGAATTTTCTGGAAGACAATGGAAAAAGGCTATAAAGAAATATTCTACAGCTATTGATAGTTCTCCTTTTAGATTAAACCTGTATATGGAAAGGCATTTTTGTTTTACTAAACTGAATAAACATAGAAAAGCTTTAGAAGATCTTCAAACAATTATCGATTATACTTCATCTTTACGACAGCTTAGAGAAGAATCAGAGCCACTCTTTGAAATTCGTGCAGATGCATTCTACTATTTAGGGGAGCAATTCTCTCGATTAGAAGAATGGGATGCAAGTTTAGATGCATATGAGGAAAATTTGTGTATACTAGAGTTTCTTCCAAAAAGAAATATTGAGAGAATCATGAAAATTGGAGCAAGTCTGTTTAAAATAGGGCTTCTTCTTCGAGATAAAAAAGAATACATTCCAGAGGCAATAGAACATTTTTCAGAAAGTATTGATAAAATCCAGAAAGGATTTAAACATGAAAGAGATGAGAGTAAAAGGGTAATTTTAGAAAATCTTATAAAACAAACATATTTTGCACGAGCAATCTGTTATGAGAAAACAAAGGACTATGAATCTGCAATAGCGGATTATCTGCATCTTGGAGATTTTCCTGGAAATTTTTATATAGGGAGGATGTATTTTTATGCAACACAACTTGAAGAAGCAGAGAGGCATTTAGAAGTATGTATGGAAATTCCTCGAATTCAACCAGAAGTCAGAACTAATGCAGCAATACTCCTGTATCAAACACGATTAGGTTTGCAACTGAGAATCAATAATTAAATCCTTCTTCCAGAAAAAAGACTAGACATTTTTCCAGACATATCTTCATAGGGGATAACTCTACATCCTCCAGCAGTTGAAGAAGAAGCAGGTTTCTGTTCTGAAGCAACTGTTTGTATTGGTTTTTGTCCAGCTTGATAAGAACGTCCTTCTCTATGAGCAATAAGTTGTTCTAAAGCTTCAACTAACTTTTTAAGATTATCAACTTTCTCATTTTCCGTATCAAAACTTAAATTTACTTGCATCTTTAGATAAACCTAGCATTTTTACTTAAAAAGCTTTTTGATAATAGAGAATGTATATTTCTTTAATGAATATAGTCTTACTAAGCAAGATTTATAAAGATTAATCAAGGATATTTTTTTATGGAAGGAATAAAAGTCATTCATGAACGGAATATATGTATAGGTTGCTGTGCCTGTGAATCAATAGCACCAAAGTTCTGGAAAATGAACAAAGACAATAAAGCCGATCTTATTGGAGCAACAAAAGAAGAAAATGAAATTTATACTTTAAGATTAACAGAAATAGAAGGAAACTTAGAAGCAGCAGAGTCTTGCCCAGTGAATTGTATTCATATAGAAGAAGATGATAAAAAAAAGATCTAAGTTTTAAAAAGGAGAAAAAAATGGTAACCATAAATGAAAAAGCACCAGAGTTTAAAGAAAAAGCTTTGATCAATAATGAAATAAAAACAATCAGTTTAGGTGATTATAAAGGTAAATGGGTGGTATTATTTTTCTATCCAGCAGATTTTACTTTTATCTGTCCAACAGAATTAGGTGAGTTAGCAGATCACTATGCCGAAATAAAAAAATTAGGGGCAGAAGTAATCTCCGTAAGTACAGATACACACTTTGTACATAAAGCATGGCATGATAATTCTCCTACAATTAAAAAGATAAAATTTCCAATGCTTGCAGATCCTACAGGAAATGTCTGTAGAGCTTATGGAACTTATATTGATAGTGAAGGAATTTCTTTGCGAGGAACTTTCTTGATTGATCCAAGAGGGATTATAAAAACATTCGAAATACATGATAATTCTATCGGTCGTTCTTGCAAGGAATTAGTTCGAAAAATTCATGCGGCAAAATTCGTTGCAGAACACGGTGGCGAAGTTTGTCCAGTCAATTGGGAACCAGGATCCAAAACATTAAAACCTAGTTTAGACATGGTGGGAAAAATTTAAAATGGCATACGAAGCAAAAAACTATGAATCCCTCCTAGGAATGGAAGGCATGAGTGATATTTTACTAAAAAACCACTTCACCTTGTACCAAGGCTACGTCACAAACACCAACAAACTTATTGATACAATGGTGACAATGACTAAAGAAGGAAAAATTGCAACACCTGAATTTGCAGAAATAAAACGTCGTTTTGGCTGGGAATTCAATGGTATGCGCCTTCACGAATTATACTTTAATAATCTCAAAAAAGCTGGTCACACTATTGATACAAAAGAAAAACTTGCAAAAGCCTTGATAGAAACTTTTGGTTCTTTAGAAGAATGGGAAAAAGTATTCAAGGCTGTAGGAACAATGAGAGGCATTGGTTGGGTTATACTTTATTATGATCCTGAAAAAAAACAATTCTTTAATGCATGGATTAATGAACATGATGCAGGACATCTAGCAGGAGCAACACCTTTACTAATTTTAGATGTCTTTGAACATGCATACATGCTTGATTATGGATTAAAAAAAACAGATTATATTGAAACATTCTTTAAGAATATTGACTGGTCTGTAGTGGAGAAAAGATTTAATCATTAACTTTTTTCAAACAAATAAAACATCTTCTGTATCATTACTAACACGGCCAGAATACATAGGAACTTTTGTAAGACAGGTCTTGTTTAAATTAATTGCTTTCACTAGAAAGAGATCATCAATATTTACTCCAATGCTTAAGAGCCAAGGTCTGCCCACTTTTTCAAGATAATCAATATCCTCACAACGGACAATAAGATTATAGACTGGTCCTTCAAGATCAATAAATCCTCTCTCAGGATTTCTCGTATAATCTTTTTTTCTATAACTGACTTGATATAAATCCATACTTACAAAACAAAAATAAGAGATTTATATAACTTTGGATAAATAAAAATTCAACTATTTATACACATGTCTTGAAAAAAATATTCACAAGGGAGGATGTGTATGTGATTCTTCTTCCCAAGCTTTTTGTACTGCCATAGCAACCTTAGGAACAACTTCATTATTAAAAGGACTAGGAATAATCTCATTAGGAGTTGGTTTTTCTAAAACAGAAGCAATGGCCTCAGCAGCTGCAATTTTCATCTTTTCTGTAATTCTTGTTGCACGTGCATCTAAAGCTCCTCTAAATATTCCAGGGAAAGCAAGAGCATTATTTACTTGGTTAGGATAATCACTTCTTCCTGTTGCGACAATGTAAGCACCAGCCTCCTTTGCATCTGCAGGAAGAATTTCTGGATCAGGATTTGCCATAGCAAAAATAAAAGGATGTTTTGCCATGCTTTGAATCATTTCTTTACTAACTAAATCTTTCTTAGAAACTCCAATAAAAATATCTGTTCCTTTTAACGCTTCTGCCAAATCACCCTTTTTACGAGAAGTATTTGTCTTCATTGCTATTTCTGCCTTTTGAGGATTATCAGAAAAATCTTCTCTTCCAAAATGAATAATTCCTTTAGTATCACACAAAGTCATATATGCACCTTTTGCACCATAAGCAAGTAGGAGTTTAGCAATTGCAATTCCTGCTGCACCTGCACCATTGATTACAATTCTTACTTCAGAAAGATTCTTTTTTTTAAGTTTTAATGCATTGATTAATCCTGCTAGAACAACAACTGCTGTCCCATGCTGATCATCATGCATAACAGGTATACCCAAATCCTGTAAAGCTTCTTCAATTACAAAACATTCTGGAGCTTTAATATCTTCTAAATTAATACCGCCAAAGCTAATTGCAATATTTTTAACAGTAGCAATAGTTAAACGCACATCCTGTGATGCTAAACAAATTGGAAACGCATCAATTCCTGCGAATTCCTTGAATAGAATAGCCTTCCCTTCCATAACTGGTAATCCTGCAGCACTACCAATATTTCCAAGCCCTAAAACAGCACTTCCGTCAGTAATAACCGCAACTGTGTTTCCTTTAATAGTATGAGTATACAATTTTTCTTTATCTTTTACAATTTCCTCACAAACACCAGCAACTCCTGGAGTATATGCCAAAGAAAGGTCTTTTTTATCTAAAATAGGAACTTTAGAACGTATTTCCAATTTTCCTTTATGTTGTTTATGCAAGGATATTGACTCTTTTTTATAATCCATAAAGTCTTTTTCAGAAAGAGGCATTTATAAGTTTTGTTAAACCCTGGGTAAGTAATGACTTAGTTCTTGTTTAAACTAATTCCTTAAAAAATAATAGCTCAATAACCTAACACCAGTTCCAGTTGCTCCCTTCTGTAAATAATCCTTCCCTTCAAGAATAAAGGCAGGCCCAGCAATATCAATATGAGCCCATTTTTGCTGTACCACAAAATTCTGCAAAAAAACTGCAGCAGTAATAGCCCCAGCACCATAACCTGCAGTTGCAGTATTTTTTAAATCTGTAATTGTTCCTTTCATACTATCCTTATACTCTTCTAATAATGGCAAAGGCCACACCTTATCATAACTCACATCACCAGCTTTTTGTAATGCATCCTGAAGTTCTTTGTTTGTAGCAACAATTCCAGAAATACTTGATCCAAGAGCAACTACACAAGCTCCTGTAAGTGTTGCAAGATCAATTATCACTTCTGGTTTATATTTTTCTTCTACATATGCAAGTGCATCAGCAAGAACTAACCTTCCTTCAGCATCTGTATTTGTTATCTCAATACTTTTTTTATTATATGCTATAAGAATATCTCCAGGTTTGTAAGCACTACCACTCACTGCATTTTCACACACAGGAGCAACTCCAATAATTTTTTTCTTCAATCCTAAAGCTGCAACACATTTAATTGTTGCAAGTACCGCTGCAGCACCGCCCATATCACTTTTCATAGTTTCCATAGATCCAGTAGACTTAATATTATATCCACCAGTATCAAATGTTATTCCCTTTCCAACAATAGCAGTAACAGGACCATCATCACTACCATGATATTCTAATATCAATAATTTTGGGGGATGTTCACTTCCACGAGAAACCCCCAATAATGCTCCAAATCCTTTTTCTTCTAAATCCTTTTTATCTAAAACACGAAGCTTGATATTTTTATTTTCTGCAATCTCTTCTGCAATTTTTTCCATATATGCAGGGGTCATAACAATTGAAGGTTCATTAACAAGATCTTTTGCAAAATTCGTACACTCAGCAATAGTTTTTCCTTGTGCAAATCCAAGCAAAAATTGTTCCTTATCCTTCATCCAACTCAAAGTTACATACTGTATCTCTTTTTCTAAAATTTCAGGAACGGGATTGATATATTTTTTAAAACTATAATTTCCCAAGTACAACCCTTCTGCACTTGTTCTTCCCAATTCTTCAGGAGAAAATCTCCCAGTATCTTCTATCTGTGATAATATGTTTGTAGAAAAAGATTCAAATTTATAGAGCTTAGTATATGTCACTGCTTTACTAATCAATCTTCGTATTCGCTCCAGCGTCATCTCTTCTTTCTTACCTAAAGCAAGAACAAGAACTCTTCTAAAACCTAATCCAACAAACTTTGTAGGATACATTTCTCCGTAACTTTTTTTAAAAAGCCCTAAAGTCAGTGCTTCTTGCAATTCTTTTGCAAACATGGTATTTAAGAATTCATAGGCATTTTCTTCATCTTCCTCAAAAACTCCAAGGACGAGAAGATCCTTACTTGTATCAATAATATCAACAATCTGTACCTGCATTTTAGCTATACCTCTCAAAGTGTATATGCTCTGGACTAACCCCACTCTTTAATAAATATTCTTGTGTTTCTAACACCATTTCCTTCAATCCACATATGTAAAATTCCTTATCTTGTAAATTATCCCCTAATTGTTTTTGCACTCTTCCAGTAGCCCCATTCCATTCTTCTCTAGTTAATGTTGGGCAATAAGTAAATTGAGGATATTTTTTTTCCAAATCCTTAAAATAATCATAATAAAATAAATCCCCTTTCGTTTTCACACCAAAAATCAGTCTAAATTTCGTTTGTGATTTAGAAAGATATTCACTGAGCATACAATAAAAAGGAGCAACACCAGTTCCAGTACCAATAAACCATATTTCTGGTGCTTGATCTTTGAAGGTAAAATGCCCAAAAGGCCCTCTCATTGTAAGATTTTCTCCTACTTCAAGAACTTTGAATGCTTCTGAAGCAAAACCACCATCAATAATTTTAATACAAAGATCTAATGTTCCTTTTTGTGATGGAGGACTAAGTATAGAATAGGATTTAAATTTGTAAACATCATCATTATGCATACGAAGCATCACAAATTGCCCAGCTTGGAAATCAAATGCTTCTGGTATAGAAAAAGAAAGTTCGATCACGTCTTTTGTTAAGTATTTCTTTGCAATAACTTTTCCCTCAAATTCTTGAATTGCCATATATTCTGTTCCAAAATTAAGGGTTTTTATAGTTTGTTAATGCTAACTTATACTTTTCCATCCTCATAGATTTTTGAAAAAAATATAGAAAAGCTTATATACTACCTTTATTTAGGTATTAATACACCTAAAAAAAGGTTTAGCCATGCTTACACCAAAACAAATAAAAATTTTTGAAGCTTTTTTAAGAAGACCCTACAAGGAATTGATGTATAGAGAAATTAAGGAATATTCAAAGGAGAAATCAAATTCCATCATTCAGAAAGCAATAGGGAAGTTTGTTGGAGAAGAACTGATAAGAAAAAGAATGGTAGGAAATATAATTTTGTATTCTGTAAACTTTGATAATAGCACTACCTTTTCCTATTTTGATATTCTAATGAAAGAGAAAATACCTCCTTTGGTAAAAAAAAGTTTACAACTCATTCAAAAGGAACTTTTTAACATGGAGTTTGTATCTTTAGTTATTTTTGGATCTTATGTAGAAGGAAAACATACAGAAAAATCAGACTTAGATATTGCTCTTTTTGTACATTCAACCATAGACAAGAAAAAAGTGGAATTAGCTCTCAAATCAGTGAAACTCAAATCAATCTTAGAAACAGATAGCCATGTTTTTACAAAAGAAGAGATGCTTCAGATGCTCAAGGATAAACATGAAAACCTAGGAAAACAAATCGCATATAAACACCTGGCCATACAAAATCCAACTATATTTTATTCTATACTTCAGGAGGGAATAGACAATGGATTCAAAGTTATATATTCATAGAGCAGAAAATGAAGTAAAACTTGCAGAGATCATCTTTATACTTAGCGAAGAACCAAATATACAAGTAGAAATCTTTCACATAAATGAACCAGAAAGCTATTTTAGTGCAGTCATTGCACACAGTTATTACAGTATATTTTATGGAGCAAAAGCATATCTCTTACATAAAGGAATTACAGTCTCTGCTCCAGAGGAACATAAAAAAGCCTTTGATGCATTCAAAAAATTTGTGGATAATGGAGAACTTGATGTTGAACTCCTCAAGATTTATCAGGAAGCATGTATGAGAGCAGATTATTTACTTGGAATATTTAAGAACGAGAAAAAGAAAAGAGGAGAATTCACGTACAGAATAATGCCACAAGCAAACAAAGAGCCAGCAAAAGAAAGTATCAACCATGCAAAAACTTTTTTCAAAAACATGTTTGCAATCTTGCAAAAATAGAGATTATTCCTTTCTCGCAATATAGTATTGCTTTGGATAATCTCAACTGAAAAGATTTTTTGGTTCCATAGGGAGAACGAATCTCGCCAAAGTTTTTCCGAATTTCTGAAGCTAAATTTTCATTTTGCATTCGTTTTTTGTAAAGAACAGCTTTATATAGGCATCCTTTTTTCTCTAATATATGCACAGAAGAAGCTTTCTTTCAGGACTCGTAGCTTTGAGTATTCTTCCAAAAGCACATGCTGCATCTTTTGAATTTCCCGATCTAAACGTTTATACAGCTCAAGGAAAAGAAATAAACCTTTCTACAATTCTCAAAGAATATTCTGGAAAACCTCTTCTTCTTCATGCTTGGGCTTCTTATTGCCGACCATGTATTGCAGATATACCTATTCTACAAGATCTTGAAACATCTATCTCTAGTTTAGGCATATATTTTATGAATAATTCATTAGATGAAGATTTAGGAATTATTCAAACAATACAACAAAAAGAAAGATATCAAGGCAAGAATATTTTTCTTCCTCAATCCTCTCAGAAAATTCTCCTTGAAAGTTATCAAAAACAAATTGGGCACAAATTTGTCATTCCCGCCTATTTCATTCTTTCAGAAGAAGGGACTTGCATTTTAATAGAAGAAGGCACTTTAGGCAGCAAAGAACGCTTACAAAGAATAAAATCAAGAATAGAAGAACTCTTAAACTAAAATCTTCGACTATATAAAAAATCCGATAAAGAATAAATAAAATTCTCTAAAACTCGCGCAACCATTAAACTTAATCTTTTTTCTCCACCAATAGGTTTTACAAGTATACTTATTGCATTATTTCTATTTGCAAAAAGCACATCTGTAAAATGAAAATCTCCAATTACTGCAACATCTTTAGCAGAAACCTTGTAATGTTCTGTAATCTCTTTAAACAATTCTTTTGAGGGTTTCTTATAATTACTTAAATAAATCCTACAGTCTAGAATATCCTCAAGAAAAGGCTTTCTTTTTATAATGCTAAAACTATTAGAAAAACAAACACAAGGGTATTTTTTATGTGTCTTCTTAAACCACACAATTATATCTTTTCTAGTATTAATTGTTTCTGAATAGAAAAGGGTATTATCAATATCAAAAATTAAAAGTCTCTTCCCTTCCAATACTTGAGGATCAATTTTAGTCACATCCTGAAAAACATACTTGGGATAGATTTCCATAAAATAGAAATATATATGAAGAGGTTTATATATGTATTTCTTATGAACTTACCTTTTATTATTTGGATAG
>CAYHUV010000007.1:0-5200 GCA_964359695.1 Candidatus Woesearchaeota archaeon | reverse complement strand
TGGATAGCTTGCTTCATAGAAATAATTACATATATTTTCAGATTTGGTTTTGGTTTTCATAGCAGAAGTATTCAGAAAAAATTAAAATTCCCTGTACGAGTGCATCATATGTACATAGGGATTATCATAGCTATCATAGGAGCTTTCTATTCAATAACTCTTTTTCCTGATTTTATTCTAAATGGTTCAGCAATAACACTTTTAGATCTTGGTATCACTTTAGCACTTTCTGACATATTGCACCATTTTTCTGTACTACCTCTGTTCCACCAAAAAATTGATTTTCCCTAATTGCCCTTATAAAGGGGTAACAACAGTAAAGTATATAAAGGCAGGGATTTATTAAAAAGATATGGTAAATTACACAAATGAAACTGACGATGCTCTTGCTATTGCTGCTCTTTTTGTTGGTGTAACCTATATAGCTGATCTTATTGGTGAAGAATTAAAAGCCATTAGAGAAAGGCCAACAAGCGAATGGCTGCAGAGATTCAACGATACAAGAAAGTCTAGAGGTCTAAGAGAAGCTATAGCAGATGACATATGTTTAACTGTTATAAACAGAGGTGCTCAAACTCTTGGATTTGCATACAAAAGTACCGAATATATTCAAGATGGTATAGACACTCTAAGAGAACGTTATAGAACAAAACCTTTTTTATCTCCTTAATTTTTTATTCTAATTATTTTCACCAAAAGATTGATTTCCTTTTAAACCTAGACTTTATATAAGATATTTTAAGTAAAAAAGTTATGATAATCAATCTTTCTTATCATAGAAAACAAGCTCTCCGATCTTTAGATAAAGGACATCCTTATTATGGCCATGCCTCAAGTGCATTAGAAGAGAATCTTCAACAAGTAAGGATATGTTCTCCTATGCCATTTCAAAAAAATGTCGTTTCTCTTATCCATAATCGTTCACAGATGGGAGGAAATGGAATTCTACTTAATAAAGAAGGTTTTATTCTAACAAGCTTACACCTTGTAGATCATCTTCAAAGAGATAGATATCAGATGAGAGATTATATCATTCGAGATACAAAAAAACGAGAATCTTCTCTTGATCAAAGCTTCTTTGCTTGGGATAAAGACTATGACCTTGCAATTCTCAGAACCTTGAAGAGCGCAGATGATCTCCTAACAATTCCTCTTGGAGTACGATATCCTAAACCTGATGAGAGAGTAATCTATTTTCCTTTCCCTAATGGAAGAGAATCACTTGCTCTTGATGGAGTCGTTGAAGATCCTTCTTGTGATATTGAAATTATAAAAGATGAAGATACACCAAAACTTCTTCGAAGAAATTCTTTTATTTTTACAGGAAAAGGAGACATAAACTATAGTGGCTCATCTATTTTTAGTCATAAAGGAGAACTTCTTGGAACACTTTTTGGAGGGGAAATTCCAGGAAGAAACAGTACACTATTTGCTATAAATGTTATTTATGCACGTAGACTCGTCCAATATATTCGAAGAAATCTTCATGATTACTAAAGTCCATCCTTTTTTTTGGCATTGTAAAACTATTCCTTCCAGAATTCTAATTCATCTGTATTTTCATTCACATACATTCCATCTTTTTTCTTTCTTCGCTGTTCTTGAAGCATGGCATTATGCTCTGCGGTTCCTTTCCCACTTATACCCACCAGAGGTGTTTTTCTCAAATAATCTTCTGAAGTGAATTCTTTTCCTAACAATACTAGTTCATGGAACTTAAGAAAATCAATCCAAGTATACCATCCATCAACTTTCTTAAATGTCCTTTTTGCCAGCATTACCACACGAGAAGGAATATGTTCAGAAACAATATCATATTCAGGTAAAAGTTTAACAAGTTCTTTACTAAATATCACTATTTCTTCATGCAAAGGCATATTATCATAGCTTAATCTTTGCTGCGAAGCTCCAACGAACATATATCCCTTGATTTCAATAAAATCAGGATCACCTCTATGAATCAAATCAGCATAACCTTCAAGATCACACATATTTTCTTTCTTCACTAAAGTTAACCTAACACAAGTCCTCTGTTTCTTTTTTGCAAAAAAATCCAAACTTTTCAGCAGCCTTTCCCAGTAATCTTTAAAGAGAGGAACATCAACTTTCTTCAAAATTTCATTATTTGGTGCATCAACACTAATGTATAATTGTGTTATTGGATCTAAATCTCGTATAGCATCTGGATACTGTGCATTTGTCACAATAAAAGTTGAAATCTCTTTTTCATTAAACATTTTCAATAGAGCATTAATTTTAGGATAAGTTATTGGTTCTCCAGTCAAAGAAAGTGCAACATGTTTCACTGTTTTTGATGTTTCATAAACTTCTTTATGTGCTTCTGCATTTCCTCCAAAGCCATCTAATAATTTTTTGTGTGCATGTAAACCTCCTTTTAGAATTTCTTCAGGATCATCAATATCCCATTCCCATTCCTTTCCAACAGGTGCCTTATATCCTCGCCAACAAAAAATACAGCGATTTGCACAACTAATACTTGTAGTCATCTGCATACATTGATTACTCATAATACCATAGAATTTTAATTTGTAGCAACCTCCTTCTCCCTTAATCATCTTTTTCGTCCAGCCGCAAACCTTTACAGCACTATGTTTTCCAATAACACGATACTGTTGTTTCTCTAATTCCTTTTTTGCGTCTTCACTGAGCTGTTGCATAAGAAAAATGGATATAGAAGTAATTTAAAAAGCCTTTGTTATCTTTTTTTATGTAGTAAAAGAACATTTTGACAGTCTTTAAAATCATTATCTCCAGTAATTAATATAGCATCATGCATACTAGAAGTAGTATAGATCAGAGCATCCACTGCAGCAAGCCTTTCTTGTATTGCAATTTCTGCAGCTTTTTCTGTAATCTCTATTGTTGGTTCGATAATCTCACTTCTTTCTTTAATAAACTCTAAAAAGAACTGAGGGTCTTTTTTTAGAGAGAGAAGTTTTTTTTTAATTTCAAATAGAGAAAGAGAAGAAGTTATCAGTATATTTTCTCCATCAACAATTTTTTTTACTTCTGTAAATTCTCCAAAATAGTAACCAAGCCAAGCAGAGCTATCCATACATTTAATATCTATCATGTTTATCTCTTAAATCCTTCATGAAGACTTCTTTTGAAACTTTTCCACCCTTATCCCAAAAAGAAGTATGAGGCCTTTGTGCTTTTTGAATTAATATTTTAAGAAGAGCATCATAGGTGTCTACATGAATCTGACGCTGTAAACGTTTTAACGCTTGAAGAGTATCTTCTTGTACTTGGATAGTTGTTGCCATATATAGCGCTATAGTGCTATAGTATTTAAGCTTTTTGGATTTGAAGGCTCTGTAGGAACACTTTTAAACTTATAAAATCAGTATTCCAATATGATCCAAATAAGAAAACATGAAAGAAAAGATATTTCATTTCGTGTAAAATGGTTCAATAATCCTAAAGTCAATAAATATCTTGGCGATAGACTTGGAGAAAAAACAAGCCTAAAAAAAGAAAAAGATTGGTTTTCTAAATATGAACTAACAAAAAACAAAAAATTCTTTACCATTTGTGATAACTCTAGACCAATAGGTTTAGTTGGACTTTCAAATATAAACAGATTTAACAAAACTGCAGATATATTTATCGCAATAGGAGAAGATAATTCTCGTGGCAAGGGTATCGGAAAAAAAACTATGCTTTGGATAATCAATTATGGTTTTAATACTTTAAAATTACATAAGTTAAAATTATATTCTATTAAAGAGAATATTCCTGCAGTAAAGTTATATAATTCTTTAGGATTTATTTTGGAAGGTGAAATGAAAGATGAAAATTACTACAAAGGGAAATATTATTCTTTATTACTAATGGCTCTTTTTCATAAACTCAATAAATAAAGTTTATTCTTGATAATAATCACAGCCTAAAACCAGGCACATTTCTGCCTTCTTAAGTTCTTTTCCAAGATAAGCAGCGTGATCCATCACATTAAACCACCCTAATTTATGTTCTCTATCAAACTTAAAGATAGCACTATAAATATCTTGAGCTCTTCTTCCTCTGAATTCTTTAAGAATTACATGTTCTTGATTACAAACTGCAACGCCAATATCATGGCTCTCTCTATAGACCTTAATTAGAACATAACATCCCTCTTTATCAAATATAAAATCCTTTATATCATCCCATCGTGGAACTTCAATGACTTCAAAATCATCTGCGACTTTCTTATCCTTCACCCATGCTGGGCGTGCTTTAATGGTGTTCATAAGAAAAAACAGGCTTCCTCTTATTTAAAAAACTTCCTAATTTAAAAAAACTGAATCACTAATTCTTCTTCAATTTCTTTTCTAGGTTTTCCAATTTTTGTTTTCTTACCAAATATTTGTGGGCTCTTGACACCTGTAACGATCAACAACACTTTAATTGCACTCCCTAAATCTTCCGAAATTTGTGCACCCCAAATAATTCTTGCTTCCTCATCTAATTTTCGAGAAATAGTCTCTACAACTCTTCGAGCTTCTTCGAGAGTCATATCTGACCCACCACAGACATTAATCAATGCTCCTGAAGCACCAGAAATATCTACATCTAAAAGAGGATTATTAATTGCTTTGTCTACAGCCTCCATTGCTCTATTCTCCCCATCAGACTCTCCAATTCCAATCATAGAAACTCCACCTCTGCCCATAACAGCTCGAATATCTGCAAAATCTAAATTTACCAAACCTGCTTTTGTTACTAACTCTGCAATCCCTTTCACTGCATTGGTAAGAATTTCATCAGCAACTTTAAAGGCAGTATGCAAAGGTAAATCTGGTGCTAATTCTAGGAGTTTATCATTAGGAATAACAATTAGCGTATCTGCATATTTTTCTAATCTTTCCAAACCATACATAGCATTCTCAAATCTTCGTGCTCCTTCCATTTCAAAAGGGATTGTGACAATGGCAATGGTGAGTGCGCCAGATTTCTTTGCGATTTCTGCAACCACAGGAGCAGAACCAGTACCTGTTCCTCCTCCAAGACCACAGGTAATAAACACCATATCAGAACCAGATATTTTTGATCGAATCTCACTTTCAGACTCTCGTGCAGCTTCTTCTCCTACTTGAGGAATGCTTCCAGCTCCTAAACCTTGTGTAAGCTCTTTACCAATAAGAATTTTCACATCTGCATTGGTATACAAAAGATCTTGAGCATCTGTATTAAT
>CAYHUV010000006.1:0-18782 GCA_964359695.1 Candidatus Woesearchaeota archaeon | reverse complement strand
CTGTACCATTCGTTTATTATTCCGAAAGAGAAGTTAAAACATTTAGATATAATGCAAGTCTTATTGACGAAGAGATAAAAAATTGGTCTGTAAAATATATTATTCTAGATGGCTATATCCAAGACTGTAATATTAACTATCCCAGTGAAAGGCCAGAAAATCTTACACCTGTACAAGTCTATTACGAAGGAGAATATCCAACAGTTATTATTTATGAAACAAAAGGATATTTCTAATTTTTTTAGTAAAATTATTTTAAAGAAGCAAAATATTTTTTCAAAGGTTCTAAAGCTATTTTAGACCATGCCTCGACAGTACATTCTGGAGAACAGCAAATTTGCCCTAATTCAAAAAGAGTCATAAGTTTTCCTTGTTTCATTTCTTTATCAGCTGGAGAAACTTCTTCAGCATTAGTCTCAATAAGATAAAGTAAACCAAAATGAACCAAGCCTACAGGATCTGAATTATTAACATATCCTAAAAGAGAAATCGAAGATATATCCCCTAAAATTTTAATTTCTTCACGAACTTCTCTTTCTAAACAAAATCGTAAAGCGTTTTCACACTTTCCATCTATCGGCTCAACATGTCCTCCTACACCCCAAGACCACTTCCCATGTAAACGACTTTCATGCGCTTCTTCCTTCTGAGAAGAACGTTGGTATGCATAAACCATTCTTTTTTTAGGATTAATAATTAAAGCATAAGGGATAGGATGCTTATGGCTATTATCAGCTTCAAGATTCCCTCTTCTCCCATAGCTATGATGCTCTAGAATATGTTTCTCATAATCAAAAACATGATGAGATTGAAATCCTTCAAAATGAGGAGACAAAGAAAAAAGTTTTTCAACAGGCAAAGCCATAATAGTCATATCATCTTTACCCATAACCAAATGCAAAGAATTTTCATTTATAATAATTCATATACTTAAAGCATTATTTCACAAACCTAAAAATAAAAGCAGTCAAGATTTCTCCACTTACAAGCCATATCCTTGAAAGCAAAGAAAGTAAAATCGCAATAGGCACAGGCACAAAAAAGGCCAATAAAAAACCTAATACAGCCTCTCGTAAACCTAGTCCGCCAGGTAAAATTATGACCAGAAATCCAGCTGCCCAAGAAATAGCAAAAACTCCTGTAAGTGGTAAAAACAACTCAAACTCTATAGGAGAAACGGCATAACTCATCAAATAGAATCCAAATCCTAAAATAATCCAAGCCAGAAAAAAGACTGTAAGAAGAGAAAGAAGATAGCTATATTTAATCTTTGATTTCACATACTCCTTTTTGAACAATTTTGCAGCAAGTTTAATGAACCATTGAAAAATATGTGGATGTAAAAGACAAAACAAAATAGGCAAAAAAAGAAGAATATAAAACGCATAATTTGTCAAAGGATCATGAGTCACAATAAGAAAGACACAAACAAATAAGAGAATTGTACTAAAAATATTCAAAAATTCTTCAATCATAGTACTTACTGCAATCATAGCAGAAGAAAGATTGTACTTCTTACAAAGATGAATACGATACATTACGAACCAAAACTTTCCAGGCAGAAATCGTGCAAAATCAGAAATAGTTCTTATACGCAAAGCCTGTAAAAGTGGTACCCCTGGCTTTTGTAAAGCTCTCAATAACAAACCCCAAGCTAACGCAATAAGAACAAAATGCATAAATAAGAATACATAAGACAAAATAAAATATCCCCAAGAAATTTCGAAATCATATGCTTTAATTTCTCCCCAGTTAATATAAAGAGTATAAAGAACAAACCCAATTATAAGTATAATAAAAATCCATTGAAGATATTTTTTCCAGCCTTTCATAGTAACCATATCAACCCGCTAAACAAGACTTGAACCAGAAAGCAAAATAGAACAACCTGTTTCTCTGTAAATTTTCCATCGATTGTGAAAAAATGAGGAATAGAATAAATTTTATCATGTAATGATTTTATTTTTCCTTGATAATATCTACCATAACTCTGTTTTTTTAATTTTCCTCTAAGCTTCAAAATAGCCTCTATAAAGAAAGGAATAGAAACAATAAGTGCTGCCATTTCAATATTTCCAATAATTGCCATAGAAGCAAGTACAGCCCCTAATAAATAAGTCAAAGAATCTCCTGGAAAAATACGTGCAGGCACCCAATTAAAGAAAAGAAACGCAAAGAGCGCAGCACAAGTAATCAAACCAATTAAAGCCGCAACTTCTGATCCATGAACATACGCATAAACACTTAAATTACTTAAATAAATCAACCCCAAACCAGCTTCTAATCCATTATATCCTGCAAACATATTCACCATATTAGAAGCACCAATAACACCTATAGGAATAAGAACAAGAGGATACATTATACCTACATCAAATACTCCAATGAATGGTATACCTATTGTTGTTTCTCCAGCATTAATTACCATCAATGGTACTGCTGCAATCGCAGTAAGAAGTGGCTTCTGCCATTGTCTTAACCCAGAACTCTCTTCTTTATCTTTTCGCACAAGAAGATCATCAAAAAAACCTACAAAAGTAATCGCAAAAAGTAAAACCGCAAAAGCAAGGAGATCAATTAGCCTATCTGTAGAATGATAATAAAAAGTTTGCACAAAAACAGCAAACATAATTCCAAAGAATATCCCTAAAAAAACAGGTAAGCCTCCAGAAATAGGAATAAGTGGTTTTCCTTCCTTATGTTGATCTTTAACAATAAGCCCAATATTTGTTAAATAACGAATAAACCATGGTGTCAATAAAAGGACTATAAAAAAAGAAAATAATACTGAAAGTAAAAGAACAAATTTCATAATTCAATTTTCAAAATTTTCCTATTATAAATATTATGAAACATCTTAAAAGAATAAATCCTCAATAATCACTCATATACAGGGATGAAAATAAAAATAAGAAAGCAAAAACATTAAAAAGGAATCATAATACCACAAAAATATGTCTATATCTATTGTATTTCCTATTTACAATGAAGAAGAAAATATTCTTCCATTACTCAATGCGACACTTCCAGTTCTTTATTCAATAACAAAAGACTTTGAAATAATTTTTGTTGATGACGGAAGCAAAGATAAAAGCTCTGAAATTCTCAAACAATTAAGTAAAGAAAAATATATCAAAGTTTACACTTTAAAAAAGAACATGGGCAAGGCTACAGCTTTATACGTTGGCTTTCAAAAAGCAACAAAAGATATCATTGTAACAATGGATAGTGATCTTCAAGATGATCCTAAAGAAATTCCGATTTTAATTCAAAAAATTAATGAAGGTTATGACTTTGTCAATGGTTGGAAAAAAAATAAACATATTGAAAAAGGTGACAAACTAAAAAGGCTCCCATCATTATTTTTTAATAATTTAACATATGTAATAACAAAAGTAAATGTACATGATTATAATTGCCCATTTAAAGCTTACAAGAAACAAGTAGCTAAAGATCTATTCCTTTATGGTGATATGCACCGTTATATTCCCGTTCAAGTTGCTAACATGGGCTATAAATATACCGAAATTGTTGTTTCAAACTATCCTAGAAGATATGGAGTAACTAAATATGGCTCTAGTAGAATTCTTCGCGGTTTTCTTGATCTCATTACAATAAAATATCTTGTAGGTTATAAAAATCGCCCACTACACGCATTTGGAGCTATTGGTCTAGTTTTAGGGGGTCTAGGCTTCATAATAAATTTTTATCTTTTTTTAATATGGCTTGGAGGATCAGGAATTGGATCAAGACCATTATTAATGCTTGGAATCCTACTCATATTCACTGGCCTCCAATTTATTTCTATTGGCCTTCTTGGTGAATTAATTACAAACAATATAATTAGAGATACAGAGGTTTTAATCAAATAAATTTATTGTAAATTAGTAAGAACCGTATTTACTCCTTCAGGAAGTTCAGTAATATAAAACTCTTCTCCAATAGTCAAATTTTCTGGATAATTAACTTCCCATATTTTAATAGGTCCAATAATTCTTCCATTATAGATTGCAAGAGGAACAGAACTTTCATCATTATAGACAGTGATAAAGTATTCAGAATCTTTTCCAAAAAGATAATGTTCAGTAAACCATGTATGCCACACATCATTAGAAAGATATAACCCAGCACCAAACCCATTAAACTGACCACTTTGATAAACAGGAAGAATTTGAAAACAAGAATCTAAACCTTCAAAATTTTCTTCTTCACCAAATACATATTCTTGTCCATTAAAGAAAACACAATGTAAAGGCATATTATAATAATTCCCATTATAATAAATAATAGCAGTTGGGTCTTGAAATTCTAAAAAATTAGAATTATTATCTTTTTCCAAAGGAATGATAAAACCAGCAACCGCAGCTGCATAAGCAGGGAAATATGTCTCTTGATATGTAAACCCATCATCCAAAACAGAGCCGCCAGTATATACTAAAGTCGTAAGATTTTCTGAATCTGTAGTTTGAGAAGTATCAAGTGAATAAGAACTAATCCAAGAATAATGATCATAATTAGCATCAGCGCCTATCGCAGAGAATGCACCATATTTTCCAATTTCATCACTCACCACAAGCACATGAGTTGCATTTCGTGAGCCTAAAACCTGTAATGCATCAGTATCATTTCCTCCAGTAAGAAGATATCTTCCAGTAAGATAATTAATTGTAGGATTTGCATTTCCCCCATCACTCAACGTTGCACGTTCCCCACCCGTTTGTACATAATATCCATAATCCCACCAATGAGCAAAGACTGCATTTTCTGGAGTATTATCACGCACCCAATCCATAGCATATTGCCATTGTTCATGATATCCATTTCCAGAGGAACTAGCTTGTGCAATAACAGATTGTGAATAACTATTCAAAAGAATAAAAACAAATATTGCCAAAACAATCCAAGTCCCATAACGTAAAGGTTTTGTAGAAAAATTCTTACTATAATCCACTATAAAAAACACAAAAAAAGCAGCCATTATCGCTGTACCGGGTGCAAAAACAAACAGCAAACGCATTGCACTTCGTGCTCCTATAAGCAAAAAGATGAAAAATATACTTACAAACAAATAACCATAAGAAAGATGAGTAATAAATTCTTTATAAGAATCATGTTCTTTAGTATACAACATATAAAAAGAATATGTCATATAAATTAAAAAGAGTAAAATTGTTCCTGTATAAAATATAATAGAGACAGTAGTTTCACCGTTCAATGTAGATGAAGGAGAATATCTATTAAGACTTATTGCAAGAAGCAAAATAGCATAAGCAGCAGCAAGATAATAAGCTTTTTTCCCTAAAGTTTTAAAAGTTTCATAAAACAAAAACACAGCTCCAAAGAAAACAATAACAAGATAGTTCATGCTAAACTGTGAAACCCAGTCTGTAAAATAAGGTTGATGGGATTCAGCAACAGTAAGAGCCCAACGATTTTTAGAGAAAGGTGCTATAAGATCCATATATAGATTTCCAATTCTTTCAGTAATAAAAGAAGAACCATAAAAAATAAGAATCAAAATAATACCCAAAGTTAAAATAAGAACTAAAGTCAAAAGAGGAGGAAAAATAGCTATTTTCTCATAATATTTTTTTATTCCAATTATATCTTTAGTATAAATATAATTATGTAAATGCCCCAAAAAGAGAACCAGAAACAGGATTCCTGAAATGGGCGCAGTTAATATACCTACAGGAGATGCACGAACAGTGAAAAATATTGCTAAGAAACTAATCGTAGTAACTAAGAAAATTGTATAAAACCACAAATTTCTTTCACTCAATTTCTTTAAGAGAATAAGAATTAACATAAAAAGACCAATTGACACAGAAATAAAAACAATCCCTCCCCAAATACACCAAACTGCACCAACACTTATCCCAGCAATAAAACTATACAAACCTCCTTTCCAAAGTTTTGTCTCACTAAAAAAAGCAATAAAGAAATATAATCCGGCATAAAAGAAAACCATTGCCAATGCTTCCTTATCAGAAACACCAGCCATTGTTCTAAATAAATATGCTGGAAGAACAGTCAAAAAGGCAGAAGCAAGAAGAGCTACTTTCCAATTAAAAACTTTTTTAATAAAAAGAAAAAAGAAAAGCAACCCCACAACAAAAGCAAATGCTGGATACATCACATCTGCATAATTAACTGTAATAGCAGAATTAAGAAAGTGTAAAATATAATAAAACCAAGCAATAATATATACTAATACTTGAAATTCTTCAATCCCAGTAAAACCAAAAGGATAATAACGCATATAGTCTACAGACATAAGATTTCCATTTTCTACAAGATAATTTACATAACGTAAGATTCCAATAGCATCAGGATCAGAAGGGATATAATCATTTGTTGTAACATCAATCAGAAATTGCATGCCTCTAGTTCGCACGTAAAAACCAAACCAGGCTATAAAAGCAAGAATAATATAAACCAAAATAGCAGGATTACCTTTTAAATAATTAAATATCTTATTTTTTCTCTCTTCTAAAACTTCCTCACTCATAATAATTAATGTTTTTTATGCAGTTTATATAATTTGTGGGAATGCAAATCTATTTAAGTCAAAAAAAGTATTATAATACACATGAGATTTTTTACAAAATTATTTTTTATTCCAGAAAAAAAAGAGCTTAATAAAATAGAAAAGTTTTGGAAAATTCCTGAGCTTAAAGAACTAACTGAAGAAGCCCAAACCTACGAAACAAATGATGGACTAAAGATTAAGATCAATAAAGATTTTTATATCTACGAAGAGCCTATCCTTACTAAAGAAGAAAAAATAATCTATGAAAAGTTAGAACGTGGCCTTTTTGAAATTCTCAATCTCAATGAAGAAAAAGATCCTGAAGAAAGATTAAAAAAAACAATCCTTCTTATGATTAGTGAACTTAATTTAAAGCTAGAACAGAAAAGTTTTACTAAGATCTATTATCATTTTAGAAAAAACTTTATAGGCCTAGGAAAAATAGAAGCAATGCTAATGGATCCATTAGTAACAAAATTACTTTATAAAGAGGGGGTAATAACACTTAAGCATAAGATCTATGGGATTTGTAAAACAGATATCAAACTTGAGAATGAAGAAAGTGAAATTATTCTTAGAAAAGCAACTGCATCCTGTAATATAGATTGGCCTAATGAAGAAGAAAAAATAATTTGTGAAAACCCTAATCAGATATGGGAAATAAACACAAAAGATGATAAAATAAGCTTTACCTGTGAAGAAAAGAAAGAAAGTTATCTCACACCAGAAGAGTTAGTAAAACAAAAAAAGATTTCCATAGAAATGTTAGCTTATTTTTGGATGATTTTAGAAGCTAAAAAAAGTATTTTTATTAATAATGACAAAAATATATTATTTGCATTAAGCTTTTTTCTTCCTGCCCATATAACAATCAGAACAGACACCAATGAATTTCCTATAAATCAAAATACAACTACAATAATAGGAGAATCTCTTGAGAAAGGAGATTTTGCATTCCTCACTAATTTGAATTCAATTAATAAAGAAGAGATCAGCATTGTAAATACAACCGAAACAATTTCAGAAATAGAGAATATTATCTGTTATACAGAGTCTGGAATAGTCAAAAGTCTAAAAGAATATGGACAAGAATTATTCAAATGGGAGGAAGGAAGATTTTTATTTTCTCTTGAAGAAAGTATGTATATTGCATCAAAAGGAAACAAAACTATCCTTTTAGAAGAATTCAAAATTCGCACAAAACTAATTAATGTATTATTCAAAAATCATCTCAAAGAACAAGATTTTAAAAAAGTTATTGCAGTATATTATGAAAATCCACAATTAGTCATAAAAAAAGCAGGAATACAATGAGTCCAAATTTAATAGAGCAACAAGCCCAAGCAATCATTAATCTTTCTTATAATGGAGAAAAGAGAAAAATGCTTGAAATACTCAAAAACATGAAAAAACACTTAAAGGAACTACAAAAAGAAAATGTTTGAAAATACAAGAAATATTGCAAATAATATTATTATTATTGCAAAACAAGTAGAAGAAGAGCAAAATAAAGCAAAAAAAAGGATTTTATTACAGGAAATAGAAAAACATATACAAATCCTAGAAAAAGATCTTGAAGAAAAAATAAACAAAAAGATAACAATAGGCTGGTTAGAAAAAAAACAGATTTTAGAAGAATTAAGATTAAATGAAAAAGATATAAAAAGCATCTATATCCCTGAGAAAAAGAGAACACCACTAAGAATCTATGTCACTTTTGCAAATATCATTTTTGAACCCATAAGTGAAAAAATAATTACTCTCTTTCCTAGACTCAGCCAGAATTTTCAAAAAATAGTTTTAGAAGCCGGACTAAATATTCTTTCTATTAGCTACCTCAGTATAACACTTCTTAGCATAATTCTTATTCTCTTTCTAGGAACAACTCTAGGAGTAATTATTTTCTATGCTTATTCATTATGGTACAGCATTTTTTTAGGTCTTTTACTATGTTTAACTGCTAGTTCAGCATTTTATTTTTATCCCATATATACTGCAAGAAAAAGGAAAAAAGAACTAGAAGAAGAACTTCCTTTTTTCATTAATCATTGTGCAACTTTAGCTAATATAGGAATAAAAACAAAAGATATATTTGACATTATTAGCCTGACCACTTATTACAAAGCATTTAAAATTGACTGTAAACGTATAATTAACTCTACAAACTTACTAAACATGTCGTTAGAAGAAAGTTTAAAACAAAGCGCAAAAACAAATCCCTCAAAAAAAACAAAAATCTTCTTCGAAGAATTAGCAAAAGCAATCGAAGAGAAAATAGATCTCAAGATTTTTCTTTCTGAAAAAGCAAAAGAAAGCGTAAAAAACTATAAACAACAAAAAAATTTCATTAAAAGGTATATTAATCATTGGGAAGATATTCAAGAAACATTTTCACTAAAAGGATATTCTTTTACAACATTCGTTATTCTTACAGGAATAATCATGTTTTATTTGTATCGTCCAACTATTGATAAGATATTTATTTCAAGCCTTGCAGGTGGGATATTCCTTTTTTTAATTCCACTCACAATAAAGATCCTTAAGAATCTACAACAAAGACAAAGACAAGAAAAACAATTTTTACTTTTATTGCAAAAACTAAAAGAGACTAAAAATCTCCTCAAGATAAATAGTGATTTCAAAGAGCTACAAATTAACGTACAAAAACTTCAAAATCAATATAAAACAGGTATCCCAAAAGATAAAGCTTGGAATACATTTGGAAAAGATACCAGAAATCCTCTAATAATAGCAACAATAACAATGAGCCAAGAAGCAAAAAATAGAGGAGCAAATTTTTACACAGCTCTATATGAACTAGGAACTTCTAAACTCATAAGAAAAGTACTCAAAAATTAAGTAGGTTTTTCTAAACAATATGCCTCTAAAACTAAGAAAAAAAGCCACCATAAACCTTATAAATGAAGAAAAAGCAGAGATTTAACTATGGTTAAGAAAATATTTTTACATCCTCAAGAAATAGAGACTTTCTATATACTTCCAACTCTAAGGAGGTATTTTGCTCTTTATCTCAAAGAAAAAGAGATGAAACAAAAGGATATTGCAGATATCCTCATGATCAACTCAGCAACCATTAGTCAATATACAAGCTCAAAAAGAGGCCATAAAATTTCTTTCAATGAGTTTGTCTTAAAAGAGATTAAAAAATCTGCAGAAAATATTCACGATCAGATTTCTTACATTAGAGAGACACAACGCATCCTTAAAGTTATAAAAATCTCTGGAGCAATTTGTGAAATCCATAAACAAATTTCTGTAGTCCCAAAAGGATGTGAACAACAAGTGACAGGATGCCATACACATATTATAAAGGTAAAAGAAGCATGAAAAAAGAAATTTCCATAAACAGAACATTATACGATGATGCTGATGAGCATATCTCTCGTTTTGTAGCGAAGCCTGGAATTAATGAAGAAGTTGTACGTATGATTTCAAAAACAAAAAATGAACCAGAATGGATGCTTGAAAAAAGACTAAAAGGTTTAAAATTATTTCTAGAAACATCTACTCCAAACTGGGGTCCAGATCTTTCTTCTTTAGATTTTAATAACATAATCTATTTCTCAGATCCTAATACAAAAGAAACGAAAATGTGGGAGGATGTTCCTCCAGAGATTAAAAGAACTTTTGATCGATTAGGAATACCAGAAGCCGAAAAAAAAGCACTTGCAGGCGTCGGGGCACAATATGACAGTTCAATAATTTATCACAATATCCAAAAATCTCTTGAAGAAAAAGGAGTCATCTTTGAAAATATGGATGTAGCAGTCCAAAAATATCCAGAATTAGTGAAAAAATATTTCATGACCACATGTATTCCTATACATGATCACAAATTTATAATGCTTCATACAGCAGTGTGGTCTGGTGGCACGTTCATATACATTCCTAAAAATGTAAAAGTAGACCTCCCTCTCCAAGCATATTTTAGAATGAATGCACAAAAAGGAGGACAATTTGAACATACATTAATTATAGTAGATGAAGGTGCAGAATTACATTATATTGAAGGATGCTTTACAGGAGGAAATCTTATTACAACAAACACAGATTATAAACCCATAGAAAAAATAGAAGTTGGAACAAAAGTTTTAGCAGATAATGGTACATATAAAAGAGTAAAAGAAATCTACAAAAGATCATACACAGGGATCATAAACAAAATCACTTTATTTGGGAATCCAATTTATCCAATTAAAGTCACTGAAGATCATCCATTTCTCTATGTTGATAAAGAAAAAGCAAAAGAACGAAATCAAAATTGGAGTCTAAGATGGAATATCCCCAAATATTTCAAAAAAGGAGATTATCTCGCATCACCTATTAACAAAACAGTAATCAAAAATAAAACCTATACCATACAAATAAAGAAATGGAACAATAAAAAGAAAAATTTTGATATCATAGATAAAGAAATTCCCTCAACAAAAGAATTTTTTAGATTAGTAGGGTATTATCTTGCTGAAGGGAGCATTTCTAATGGTTATTATTTAAATTTTTCATTTGGAATACACGAAAAAGAATTAGTAAAAGATGTAAAGAGACTATTAAAAAAAGTATTTTGTATTGAAAAAATCTATGATCCCATACACAAAAAAAACAATGGTATTAGTGTTGTTGTTTCTTCTGTAGGATTATGTAGAATTTTTGAACAATTTGGAAAAGGCGCTCCAAATAAACAAATTCCACAAGGGATAATGCTAGAAGATCCAGAAAAACAAAAAGAGCTTATTAAAGGATGGTATAAAGGTGACGGAAACTATTATAATCAAAGAGTAAAGAATAACTCCTTAAAAGAGCTCTTTAGAATAAATTCTACATCTCATAAGTTAGTTTTACAAGGAAAGGATATTCTTCACCGTCTAGGTATTGCAGCATTCATTAATAAAAGAAATAGAACCAAAGAAGGAAGAAAAGATATGTACACTTTAGGAATTTCTGGAGACCATATGATCAAATTTGGAGAATTATTAAACATTAAAATCAAAAAACAATTAGGAAGAAATAAAAGAGGAGGAAGAATTGGTATCAATAAAGATTTTGTATTCTATCCAATAAGGCACATTAAATCAGAAGAAGTAAAGAATATGAGTGTATATAACTTTGCAGTTGAAGATCGAGAAACATACTGTGTAAATGGACTGGTAGCACATAATTGTTCAAGCCCCAGTTACAGCGAAAATTCTCTTCATGCTGGTTGTGTAGAACTTCATGTCCTTCCAGGAGCACACATGCGCTATTCTTCTATAGAAAATTGGAGTAAAAATGTATTTAATCTTAACACAAAAAGAGCACTTGTGCATAAAGATGCAACAGTCATTTGGACAAATGGGAATATGGGTTGCCTCACTGGAGACTCAGAGGTATTTACCAATCCTAAAGGGCCAGTAAAGATCAAGGAAATAAATGAAGGGGATAAAGTCTTTGTGTGGGATAAAGAAAGTAATAGTATCAAACGATCGATAGTCAAAGCAAAAATGTTTAGTGGGATCAAAAAAGTCTATAAAATGAAAGCTGGTGGAAGAGAAATAGAAGCTACAGCAAATCATCTATTTTTAACATTAACAAGAAAAAAGATTCAAGGATGGAAAGCTCTTGAAAAACTAAAAGTAGGAGATAAGATTGCAATAGTAAAAAATATCTCTATTCAAGATTTAACAAATGAAGAAATAGGATATGCAAAAATAGACAAAATAAGCTCTCTTGGAGAGAAACCAACATATGATATTGAAGTAGAAGGATATCATAATTTTATTGCAAACGGGTTAATTGTGCACAATAGTTCTCGTACCATGCTCTATCCATCATCAGTTTTAATCGGAGAAGGTGCACGTTCTGAAAGTATTGGTATTGCATTCGCAGGTCATGGACAAAACCAAGATACAGGAGCAAAAGCAATTCATGTTGCCTCAAATACAACATCAATTATCAAAGCAAAAAGCATTAGTAAAAGTGGAGGGATCTCAAGTTACAGAGGCCTTGTTCAAGTCCTAGAAAATGCAAAAAATGTAAAAGCAACAGTAAAATGTGATGCACTCATCTTAGACGAAGAATCATCCTCTAAAACTTATCCTTTTATGAAAATAAGCAATAATACTGCAGATATTACACACGAAGCAACAGTTGGAAAAATTGGAGAAGAAAAAATTTTCTATTTAATGTCTCGAGGTTTAGATGAAGAACAGGCTATACAAATGATAGTAAATGGTTTCATTGAACCAATAGTAAAAGCACTTCCACTCGAATATGCAGTAGAATTAAACAAACTTATAGAATTAGAAATTGAAGAGCTATAAAATGAAAACAAATTTACAAACAATAGGAATAAGTCTCTATAAAAGGAAGGAACAGGCAAAAGATATTTTTAAGAGTCTTGACACCCCTGCATTAAAATATGGACTAGGCATGCAAATTATTCTCCCAGAATTAGATCTTAACAAAGCTCTCGCAAAAGAAAATGAAGACGAAAGAATGTCTATCATAGCACCAAAAGGAGTAAGAATTCTCTCCCCAGCAGAACTATCAGTTGAAGAACAAGAATCTTATTTAGAAGGTCTAGTCACTATCCAAGAAAATAAATTCATAGCTCTGCATAATGCAATACTTAATGATACAAAAATCCTTATCATTCCACAAAATACAACCTGTAAAGAGCCTATTAAAATTAAATCTCATTTCACAAAGAAAGCAAAAGCAGAGAGCATTATTATTATTGCAGAACAAAACTCTTCCGCAAAAATTATCGAAGAAAGCACATCAGAAAAAGAAGCTTATTATAAAAGTCAAGTAATACAAGTTTACGCTAAAGAAAATGCATCATTAGAATTCTATTCCTTCCAAAATCTTTCCACAGAGACCTATAACCTAACTCTAAAAAAAGGAAGAGTAGAAAGAAATGCAAAAATTGTCTGGGGAGATATTTCTATAGGTGGAAAATTTACGCAATTACATATTCAAACATCATTGCTGTGTCCAAATGCACACACACAAACAATAGGAGGTTATTTTGGGACTGGAACACAAATCTTTGATTTCTACACTGAAGCAACACACAAAGCTTCTGTAACAGAATCTATACTCTATAACAAAGGAGTTCTCTGTAATTCAGCAAGAACAATAACAAGAGGAAAGATAAATATTGAAAAAGGGAATAGCAAATGCAAAGCAAAACAAAAATCAGAAAATCTAATTATCGGCGAAAAAGCACGTTGTGATGCTGTTCCAATTCTTGAAGTAGAAAATGATGATGTTTCATGTTCACATGGAGTTACAATTAGTCACCTAGATGACGAAAAAGTTTTCTATATCACTTCTAGAGGGATAGAAGAAGAATCTGCAAAAAATATGATCCTTTTAGGTTTTCTAAATCCAATTATTGATCAGTTTCCTGAAGAAGATTTTCAAGAAAGAATAAAAGAAAAATTAGAGGCTAAAACAGCACAATGAAGAATTACAAAGAAGATTTTCCCATTTTAAAACAAAAAGTAAAAGGAAAACCATTGATTTATTTAGACAATAGTGCAACAACCCAAAAACCTAAACAAGTTATTCAAGCTATCACGGAATATTATGAAAAATATAACGCAAATGCCCATAGAGGAGTACATGAACTTTCTATGCGCGCAAGCGAAGCATATGAACATGCACATCAAGTAGTAGCTGATTATATCAATGCACAATTTGAAGAGATTATTTTCACAAAAGGAACCACAGATAGCATAAACCTTTTAGCCTATTCATTAGGCAAAAAACTAAAAAAAGACGATGAGATTATTCTCTCAGAAATGGAACATCATAGTAATTTTGTTCCATGGCAACAAATAGCTCATGAAAAAGGAGCAAAAATAAAATTAATTCCACTTACAAAAGATTATCGTCTGGACTTAAAAACAGCAGAAAAGCTCATAACCAAAAACACAAAGATTATCTCAATAGTTCATTGTTCAAATGTTTTAGGAACAATTAATCCGATTAAATCAATAGCTAAAATGGCACATAAAGTTGGAGCACACATGATAGTAGATGCTGCACAATCTCTTCCACATATAAAAATAGATATAAAAGAACTTGATTGTGATTTCCTTGCTTTCTCAGGGCACAAAATGTTTGCCCCTACTGGAATTGGAGTACTTTATGGAAAGAAACAATTACTAGAAAAATTAGATCCATATCAATATGGTGGCGGCATGATTCGCGAAGTAACTCTTAAAAAAACAACTTGGAATGATTTACCTTGGAAATTTGAAGCAGGTACTCCAAACATTGAAGGAGCTATTGGTCTCGCAAAAGCAATAGAGTATATACAAAGCATTGGAATTGAGAATATAGACAAATATAATCAAGAACTTACAAAATATGCCCTAAAACAACTTTCAAATATCAAAGGCCTCACCATCATTGGTCCAAAAGAAAACAAAGAACGAATTGCAGTAATTTCATTTACACTAGAAAACATCCATCCACATGACGTCGGAGAAATCCTTAATCAAGAAGGCATTGCTATTCGAGGAGGAAATCATTGTGCTATTCCTCTTATGACAAGCCTAAAGATAAATGGTACAAATCGTGTTTCTTTTCATATATATAACACTAAAAATGACATAGACAACTTAGTAAAAGCAATAGAAAAAGCACAGGATTTATTCAAATGAAAAAAGAAGAAATAGATAAAACTGAAATTTCCAACACAGAATTAACGGAAGAACAAGAGATTTACAAAGAGAATATTATTGATTATTCTAAAAATCCTAGAAACAAATATGAATTAAAAGACTATACACATAAACATAAAGAAATAAATCCATTATGTGGAGATGATATTACTTTATATTTAAAAGTTGAAAAAGGAAAAATAAAAGAAGCAAGTTTTCAAGGCAAAGGTTGTGCAATTTCCCAAGCCTCTATCTCCATGCTCACAGAAAAGCTAAAAGATATGCCCAAAAAAGAAGCAAAAAAATTACAAAAAGAAGATATATTCAATATGTTAGGTATCCCTATAAGTTTTGTTCGTATGAAATGTGCCTTACTCTCATTAAAAGTACTTATCAAAGAACTCGAGGAAACAAAATGAAAAGATTAGAAATACAAGATCTTCATGTTGAAGTTAACGGAACAGAAATTATTAAAGGAGTAACACTCACATTCCATTCAGGGAAAGTCCATGCGCTCATGGGCCCAAATGGCTCTGGAAAATCAACCCTCGCAAATGCCTTAATGGGACATCCCAAATATAAGATAACAAAAGGCAAAATTATTCTTGATGGAAAAGATATCACATATGAAAAAACGAATATTCGTGCAAAAGAAGGTTTATTTTTATCATTCCAATACCCCACAGAAATTACTGGAGTAACTATGAGTAACTTCCTAAGAACCGTAGTAAACAATAAAAGAGAAAAAAAATATTCAATAGTAGAATTTCACACATTTTTGAAAGAAAAGATGAAAGAATTAGGCGTAGAATCTTCTTTTATGAAGAGATATATCAATGAAGGCTTCTCAGGTGGTGAAAAGAAAAGAGCAGAGATATTACAATTATCTCTCTTAGAGCCTAAATATGCTATGTTAGATGAAACAGATAGTGGACTCGATATAGATTCTATTAGAATTGTCGCAGAAGGAATTAACAAATTTCGCAAAAACAAAGATATGGGGATTATTCTCATTACACATTATAAAAGAATCTTAGAATATATTCAACCTGACGAGGTTAGTATTTTATACAAAGGAAAAATTGTTGCACAAGGAAATTATGATCTTGCAAAAAGAATAGAAAATGAAGGATTCGAAGGAGTATTATCAAAATGATAACACAAGAAGAAATTATTGGAATTTTTAAAAGTTATGATGACCCTGAATTAAACATTGATGTTTGGACATTAGGTTTAATTTATAAAATTGAAATTATAGATAATAATCATATTAAAATTCTTTTAACATTTACTTCACCTATGTGCCCATTTGGACCAGAAATGGTTTCTGAATTAAAAAAAAGAATTCAAGCAAAAGGCATAGAAAACGTAGAAATTGAAATTACTTTTGACCCTCCATGGGAACCTTCTGAGGAGCTTAGAGAGATGCTTGGTTTTTAACTTTATTTTTTCCTACAGTTAAATAATACACCCAAAACCCTATCCATAAAAGAATGAAAAGTATTGTGAGAATAAAAAGGGGATAATAAAAAGCTTGGAAGAGTGTAGAGATAAAACCCAAAGCAAGGTAGGCCACAAAAGAATATAAAATATCTGGAGCACCAGCTATAAAGTTTTGAAAAATAGAAACAAGCTGCTCTTTACTCACATGTAAAATAAAAAAGACAAACAAAAAAGCAAAGAGAAAATAAAGGCCTAATTTCCCTAATAGTTTTCTACTAAAGATAAATTTATTATATTCAACACTAAAAAATAAAAAAAAGCACCCCAAAATAAAGGAAACAATAGCTAATGAAGAAAGAAGAACACGTTTTGTCATATATTGGTCTAAATATCCAAAAAGAGGTATTATCTGCATTTTCAAACCTTCTTTAGCACTAGAAATATAACTACTCAAATAAGGATTTTGTTGATCTAAAACACACTCTTTTTCTGAAAGACTTCCATCATCACAACCTTTAAAAAAAGTTGCAAATGTAGGCTCTTCTTGTAAAGCTGCACGTACTGTCTCTGAATCTTCTACAAACATACGTGTAAACGTTTCATCTAAAAGATTATCTAAAGATGCTTCCTGTGCTGCAATATGAGATAAAAAAATCACACCAAAAATAATACTAATACCTAAAGAAATCAGAAATGATCCCAATACCCCCACAAATACTTTAAAAAAAGTCATAAATTCAAAATAAGGAAAGAAGATATATAATTCTTTCTAAAAATCTCCTCCTCAATCACAGAAATCTTTTTAAATAGCTCACTCCTAATTCTTCATGAGGGAAAAGAGATGATAAATTCACTGAAAAGTATCCTAAACAAAATTCTTCCAGGCCTATTTGCAAAGAAAAAACATATGAAAATTGGTCTTTATGGACCTCCTAACTCTGGAAAAACTTCTACTGCAAACCGAATTTGTAAGGACTGGTTGGGCGAAGATGTAATCATGGGAACAGTATCTGAAATAGCCCACGAAACAAGAGAAGTCCAAACAAAAGAGAATATTCACATGAAAAAGAAAGGAAAAGAACTTACCTTTAATCTTATTGATACTCCGGGAATTGCAACAAAAATTGACTATGAGGATTTCTTAAAACATAAAATGAATAAAAAAGCTGCAAAAGAACGTGCAAAAGAAGCAACGAAAGGAGTAATTGAAGCAATTAAATGGTTAGATAGCATGGACTGCGTAATAGTTGTCTTAGATTCAACATCCAACCCATATTCCCAAGTAAATATTACAATTATAGGCAACTTAGCAGCACGGGATATCCCTGTAGTAATTGCTGCAAACAAAATAGATTTAAAGAAAGCGAACATAAAAAGTATAGAAACTGCTTTTCCACAATATCCTGTTGTTGGCATTTCTGCTGAACATGGAACAAATATGGAAGAGCTCTATGAGAGCATTATTAAAATAATAAAATGAGGCAAACATGTTAACACTACAATATATCCCCTTTCATGAAATGGAAAATCTTTCTTCAGATAGAAGAATAGCAAAATTACTCAGTATTGTAAAAAAGAATAAGATTATTCTTATGCAAGGTCGTTTAAAAGCAACAGAAGAAACAAGCCTCATTGAAAAAACCATGGAAGAAGTAAATAAAGAATTCAAAGGAATCGAACTTTGTACAATTTATCCAACTCTCAACCGTAATGGAAATGTCAGTAAACAAATAAAACAAGCTGTAGTCAAAATGCTTATGGGTGATAGAGAAGGACTTACTATCATTGGTCCAGCAACAGTAGTCAAAGAAATTAAAAGAAACCCAGACAAAATAGAACTATTTACACATAGCCTTGCTTCAAGAAGACTTCTTCAAGGGAGGAAATAATGCCTCATCAATGTGTCCGTTGCGGTAAAATTTATCCACCAGGATGTAAAGAACTATTATCCGGCTGTAGCTGTACTGGTAGATTCTTTTTTTTTGTTAAAGATGAGCTTGTCGATAAAGCACAAGAAATTTCTAAGTCACTTAGTGATGAAGATAAACAAGAGTTAGAAATGGATATTCTTGAACTTGTAGGAAATAATGATGAACAACCCATAATCTTAGATTTCGAAAGTATTCGTGCAACCA
>CAYHUV010000005.1:4097-20138 GCA_964359695.1 Candidatus Woesearchaeota archaeon | reverse complement strand
TAAAACGCTGCTTCATCTTTTGCTTCAACATATTTTAATTTTAATTTTTTTAGAACTTTTCTTAGTGCTTCTTCAGCAAGTTCCCAGTTTTCAGGTTCATCAATATACTTTTCTTTCTTTTCTCTATCTCCTAAAGAAAGTCTAAACCAATAGTTAGAGAAACCAAAAGTAGTAAAATAAAATTGAATCATTTTCAGAACATTCTCAATTTCTTGTTCAATCTGTTCCTTTGTACAATAAATATGTGCATCATTCATAGAAAGCATTCGTACACGTTGTAAACCTGCAAGGGTTCCAGATAATTCATTTCTATAGACAATACCATATTCAGCCATACGTAAAGGGAGTTCTCTGTAACTTCGCACTTTTCTCGAGTAAATCAAATGGTGAATAGGGCAGTTCATCGCTTTCAGATAATATTCTCCATCATCCATTTTCATAGAGGGGTACATAGTCTCCGCATAATAAGGAAGATGTCCAGATTTAATGAACAATTCTTTTTTTGCAAGATGAGGTGTAGTAACACGAACATAGCCTGCCTTTCTTTCCATTTCAATCGCAAACTTTTCAACTTCTTCTTTGATGATTTCTCCTTTTGGTAACCAAATAGGAAGACCCTTTCCAACAAGATCAAAGAGAGCAAACAACTCCATCTCTTCACCAATTTTTCTGTGATTATATTTTTCCGCATCTTCTAATTCTTGCAATCTTTGCTTCAAAGCTTCTTCTGTTTCATATGCAAGACCATAAATCCTCTGCAATTGTATATTCTTTGCATCTCCTTTCCAATATGCACCAGAAACTTTAGTCAATGCAAAATGCTTCAATTCTTTAGTATTTTCAACATGTGGCCCGCGACAAAGATCAACAAAAGTACTTTGTCCATAAAAGGTGGGTTTTTCTCCCTTTGCTTTTAATTCTTCATACAATTCTTTTTTCAAATATTCATTTGCTAAAAATTTCTTCTCTTCTTCAGCAGAAAGTTCTATTTTGTTAATCGCTTGTGCAGCACTAACTAGGTCTTTCATCTTTTTTCCTATTTTTTTTAAATCTTCAGGTGTAAAAGACTCTTTTCTAAGAAAATCATAATAGAAACCATCTTCAATAACTGGGCCAATACCTATTTGTACATCTAGGAATAATTGTTTAACTGCTTGTGCTAAGAGATGTGCACAACTATGGCGAATCTTATGTAATTGGCTATCCTGTTTTTCATTATCATCCATAAGATCAAGAATTGTTCATAACCTTTTAAAACTTTCTCTGATTAGGCTAGAAATCATTACTTTTTAGGTGCATTTGCAATCATTTCAAGAATAAGTTTTACTGCAAGATGTGCTGTTTTTTGGTCATGGTCATACTTAGGGGTTAGTTCCATAATATCTATACAAACAACTTTTCTTTCTTTCATAATTTTTTTAACAAGATACAAAACTTGAGTAAAATCCAACCCTCCAGGAACAGGAGTAGAAACTCCAGGAGCAATAGAAGGATCAAAAACATCCAAATCAATAGAGATATAGACCTTTCTTCCTTTAGTTATTTTTGCAATATGCTCCCATACATTTTTAGGTCCTCTTTCATAAAAAGCAAGTGGTGTTATCCATTCCACTTTTTTCTGTTTGAGATTTTCTAACTCCTCTATCTCAGGTTCACGTATACCAAGGAGTATACTATTACTCTTGTCTTTTTTTGCATCCATAAGGACAGATCCATAATATCCTTGAGAAGAAGAAATCATATCTGGATGTGCATCAAAATACACAATAGCAATATCTCCATAAGTATTCAATGCCACAGCTGTAATAGAATGATCACCACCGAGTATAATAGGAGTAATTTTATCTATTTTTTTAAGTATCTGGGCTAGATCTTCTTTCTTAACATTTCCAAGATCATGAATTCTTCTATCAATAATACCAGAGCTTACTTGGGCAAGAGAAATTTTTCCGTGTCTTTTGAATACGCATCGTTCACTAGCAACTTTTCGGATTGCGTCTGGCCCTTTTTTAACACCTTTTCTAGAAGAATGATTTCCAGATTCATCTGGAACTCCAATCAAAACAAATTCAGCTCCTTTCAAATCGGAGTTTGCATAAACAAATTTCATAGATTCTTAAGAGACAAAGGCCTTTATATTCTTTGTCCTTAAAATTTCCGAAATCTTTTTAATCTGGATCCTCTTTGTAACATTTATGTTTAATCCAGCTTTTAATTTGAAGAAAACAAACAACGCAAAGATTTTTCTTATTCTCTTATTATTTACAGTTTTTTTAGGGTTTAGCTTAAGTCTTTTCCCATTTGCTTCTTCTACTTTCTCTCAAGATGTCATTCCTCTACAAAGTAGTTTCTTCTTCTTTGCAAGTTTTTTATTTCTTCTTGTTTTAGTGACTTTGTATCTTTGGTGGAGAAAAAAGACTAGAGAACGGCTTGCATTCAGAAAAACTTTTTAAACTCCAAACTCTATTGAAAAAGTATGTCTGCATTCATAAAGTCTCATGATGGATTAGATATTCACTATGTCTACAAGCAAATAAAATCTTCCAAACCGATAATTCTTTTTTTACATGGTCTAGGTGCAAACTATAGTGAATGGAAACAAACAATGGTGCTTGCAAGAAAGAAAGGTTATAGTACGCTTGCAATTGATTTTCGTGGACACGGCCTTTCTTCTACACCAGAACAATTTGAATTCTATGCTTTAGAGCATTTTGCTGAGGATGTAAAAAAGATCCTCACTTATTTGAAGATTAAAAAATTTATTTTAGTTGGTCATAGTTTTGGAGGTTCTATTGCCATAGTTTATTGTACAAAATATCTTGATTCCTCACTGCAAAAAATGATCCTTATCGGATCCACCCATAAATATCCCTACAAAAAGTATCATGAGTTAAATATCAACCCTGCTTTTTGTTTTTTATTAAGAAAGCTAGTTCAATTAAATGTTTTAACCAATAAATCCTTTCCCAGAATTCCAGAATTGGATTTAGCAGGACTATGCAAAGAAAATATTTTTTTCCAGATTTATGATGAACTGTACCACACTTCATTTAAGGTTATTTTTCAATGTTTAGACGCAGCAAAAGAATTCTCTATACAAAAAGATAAAACAATAATTTTAACTTTACAAAGTATTAAGTTTCCAACTTTGCTCATTACTGGAACAGAAGATACTATAATTGATAAAAGATATTCCTATGAACTAAAAAATTTTATTTCTACTTCAAAACTAAAAGTTTTTGAAAAAGCAAGTCATCAGTTACCATTAGAAGATAATCCTAGCCTAAATAGAGAATTATTCTCTTTTCTTGCAGAAAAAAATTAACGAACAATATATTGATTTTTGATCTTTCCATCTTGATTCTTAAACATTTGTTCTTGATCAAACATATAGAGGAATACTTGTGGTTCTAAACATTTCTGATTTGCTTTATGATTATGATAATACTCAGCATATTCTAAATTTTTATTTAAGAGTGTATCTAAGATGAATTTTTCTAAAACCATTTTAATCTTCAGCTCTTTCTTTACTCCTTTCTTTAGTTCAATATAAACATGAAAATGGGCATTTTGTTTTGCATCAATATAAGAAGCAAGCATGAATCGATTAACCTTGGTAGTATAAAAAGAATTTTGTATAGCAATCCCAATTTGTTCTGGATAAATATTATTTCCTCCTATAGATATAGTCCCATCTATTCTTCCAACGACAAAAAGAAAAGGAAGTTTCAGAGTTTTATTCTTCTTAAGAAAAGAAGTCAATTTCTTTTTCTCATAATTCTTAACGATTCCAAGAAGGGAGTCATAAGAAATACTCCCCCCATGATCATGGAGATTATATTTTATTTTTGGTGAGCAGACAGAAGGGTCTAAAAGAGTAATAGTAAAGTCTCCTTTCGGAGTATTCTCAATATAGTGCATCAAAGGGTTATATTGAAAGAGAATAGGATTTTCATGTACACCAAAAAGTTCTTTATTTAATTTTGAATTTGTATAAGCAAGTTCTCGAATAAATTCTGAAAAGGGTGTTTCAAAACCTATTCCTATATCAATATCAGATGCTCCATAGGAAGAAATAATAATTGCGTTAGATCCTATTCTTTTTTTAATATATCTCTTCCATTCAATAGAACTAGATTCTCCTCCAGTAAGTACATCAATAGTATAATTTTTCCATTGAATATCTGTTCTATCAAAAAGAATTTTTAAAAATGGAGGATATCCTGCAATAAGATAGCTATGCTTTGATCCTAATTGTTTGAGCGTACGAATAATATTATCAATATCTGCAGTAGTATTTTTTACAAGTGTATAATGTTGAATAATTTCACAAAACTTTAATCCCGTTGCCCATGGTCCAGAAGACCAAGCACTTAAAACAATATATTTTTTTTTCTGTGCCTCATAAGTATAAAAAAATTCAAATTTCGCAACTTTAAACAAGAGATCTTCTTCATCAATTGATCGTATCCAATTTGTGGCTTTTCCACTTGATCCAGAAGATTCTTCAATATTTCCTAAAGTTGGAAAATCACCTTCCAAGCAACGATCTTCATAACTATATTTTTGCACGTAATTTTTTTTATCTGTTTCAGGAATTTCTTGAATAGAAGAAAAAATCTTTTCTTTGTTATGCATTTTATATGCCGGAACATGCCGAGATGCATAATAATACATTGCCAAAGCTTTTTTCCTAGAAATTGCTTCTAAAAAGGAAGGAGGAATATGTTCTAAAGTAAAGCGGGTAATATGATAACTTTTGAGAAACTGTTTTTCTAAAACTCCTAACCAGGGAACAATATCAAACTTTTTTTTTCGCATATCTCCTTTCAAGAAGCAATAATTATTATAAATCTTTCGAGAAGAAATTTTGTAACTTTTCTTAAGTGAGGAAAACTTTATAAACAAGGGAATTTCTGCAAATACATCAAAATAGTGAGGTTATAAAAATGTTAAATCCAATGAAATTAATGCCACAAATTTGGGGTGAAAATTTAGAAAGAGTAAAACCATTTAAAGAAAATGTTTCTGGAGATATTATTTTATGTATTTCTGATGATAAAATAGATATTTTAGAAGATGTTGCAGAAGTAGCAAGATTACATAATGGAAGAAATTTAATTTCCCCTTGGAAAGGAAGCCTCCCTTACATTCTTATTGTAGGCTATTCTGATTCAAGACTGACAAAAGATATATATAATCAACTTGGAGAAGTAGTAGAATATAATAAAAATCATTTTGATGCAGAAGCTTATAAATCCACAAAAATAGTAGAGCGGTCTTTAAGAAGTCAATTTCAAGCAGGTAAATTTCAAGGAGTTGATTTATTAGATAAGATAGTGCTTGCGGATAATCTTGCAGCACCAAGACCAGGAACAAAAATCTATCATGTACAAGATTTGAGAATGGAAGGGGATATTCCTGGAAGAGCTATGATTGGGATATTTGAAGAAGCTTCAGCCAAAAAAATAGATATTTATCCAAAGACTGTTTTTATTTGGAGTACCTTGACTGCAGGACGAACAACATTTGCAAGACAAATTCCAACAGTAGAGACTGCAGAACATATAAATATTATTGCAGTTCCTAAACGGTCTGAAGGAGGAAGTTATGGCCTTGGATTTTTAGAAGATATAACAAAAGCATTAACAGGCAATCCAAACTTTCCTGTAGTAAATGCAAAAACATATCGTGGAGAAAAAGTCCCTGGTCTTTGTTATTAATTTTTTTTAATTATTTCCTGTGGGAAAATAATCTTTTGTCGAAGGTATCTTTCAGGAAAATTTCCTTCAATATCATAATGTGCTCCAATAATTCGTAATGTATCTACGATAAGACGCTGTGCTATACCTCGTTCATTTGTTCTGTTTATATCTCCTTTTGTAGAAAATCCAGTACCTGGGGCTTTCATCCGCTGAACAACATCATAAACTTGTGCTTCACTTTTCCAAGGAGCAGAATTTTCTATGATGGTGACTATCTCATCAGATTGTGTTTCTCCAAGAATTCTCAAGTATCCTCCTGGAACTTCTTCTGCTGCTTCAAGAGCATTAAGTGTGAGGTTTTCAATAAGCAATCCAAATCGTTTTCGATTTGTTTGAAAAATAATATCAGATGGAATTTGAATATTTTGCTGTACTTTTCTTCCAATATGAGTAAATTTTTCTAAAGTTTTCTGCAGGAATTCTGCAAAAGGAATTTCTCCAACCATTTTTCCTTTTTCTTCAAGCATCATTCTTCTAATCTCTTTTTCAAAATTTTCAAAATCTTTTTCAAGTTCATCTATACGAGCAATTTCTCTTTCTAAAATGCCCATATCATTATTATCTTTTCTTTGTTGAAGAAGTTCTAAAAGAGAATAACTAACAGTACCAATAATTGCAACACCATTTTTCTTAGGATCCTCTAAAAGTTTTGAAAATTCAGGGAGTTCATAGCATGCAAGAGTTTCATTGAGCCCAGAAAGTATAGTGGGATCTTTTACAAATGTTCCCCTAGCAAAAAGATTTAGCCATTCTAAATAAGATGTATAATTTTTATTTCTAACACCATTAATTGTATGTGCAAAATCATGAAGTTCTCCTCGAAGAAGTTCTCTAGTTTCTATATCGTCTTGGATACGCTCATATGCTTCAGCAGTATTATTTTTTAGTTCATTTTTAAGATCTGTTAGATTTCTTTCTGCCTTATCTCTTCTTTCAGCTTCTTTGTCAGCAAGCAATGCCATATGCCCAATAGTTTCTCTGCTTTCAAAAAATTTTGCTCGCAAACCAGACAAAAATAACCATGCTCTTTGTCTCAAGCCTTCTTTTGCTTCCCAACGTAAATTATAAAGGTTTGTAGGCGCTGGTTGTTTTCCTCCAAAAAGAACACCTTCTCTGATAAAAGGCACACCTTCACTTTCAAGACCACGAGTAGTTTCTACAACAAGCAACTCTTCCAATCCTACTTTTCTTCCACTTTTTACTTTTTCCAGACTTCCAATAAAATAACTTCCATCTTTCATTTCCCAAAGAGGTGAAGGGATTCCTAAAAATGCCAAAGATGTTTGTTGATAAGGAATAGTTTTTGCAAATAATTTACCCTGGCTATAAAAATTTCCTTCTTCATCTCTTTCCCAAACAAATTGCGTTGCATACTGATGCAAAAATTTATCTAATGGCATAGAGAGCATCATTAATTCTGCTTCAATTTCTTTAAGATTGAAAAGTGGTGCGATGCCCTTGAAATATCCCATTGCTCCAAAAACTTGTTCTGGGTAAAAAAATTCTGTTGGCCCTTCAACAGTTTGTTGAATACTTGCACCTGATGCGCGAAGATTATGGACTTTTATTCTAGAATCATCATTAAGCATTGCACTCAAATATGCAGAAGCTTCAACAACTGCAGGAGCATTTCCAAGAACTTTTGCAAGCCCCCGTACAGGGCTGTCTACACTTGTTCCAATTCTTTTGTATACTGGATACAGAAGTTCTGGATTTTTTTCTCCTAATACATCATAAAAAGCTGTAATTATGGTATGATAATCTCCATGAGATCTTCTTTTCATTCCAAGCCATTCTTCTTTTGTTTTTCCTGAATTTGTATAAAATTCATTTTGTTTATCTAATGAGAGAGACTCTTCTATAAAACTAATAATTACTTTATATGCATCCCTTGTCAAAGAAGGGCTATGGAGGTCGAATGGCATTACTTTTTGGTGGTAATATCTACTATATAAAGATTTTCCTACAAAAAAGTCTGTCTCTCAGATTCAGTGAATGAGAAAAAAAATACAAAATTTTTTCTTTTTGAAAAATGGAAAACAATAATCAAAATCCAGAAAGATTTATATAGAGAAGAAGCTATTATACAATTATTATGAAAAGAGGCGTGATATTAATATTACTTATTGTATTTTTACTTCCAATTGTTTCTGCTACAATTAGTATAACTGGCCCATCCAAAATACAATATAATATTGGTGATGAAATTAGTTTTTCAGGTTATATTCAAGAAACAGAAGATCTATCTGGACAATTACAATTTTCCTTAATATGCGGTTCTAAAACCTATAAACTACAAGCTATTGACATTAATATTAATTCTGGAGAAAAAGTTTCTTTTTCACAATTAACACTCCCAACCATAACTACAAGTTCTTCAATGAATGGTCTTTGTAAAATTAAAGGTGATATTCTTATCAATAAAGATATTACAGAAACTACAAGCTCTTCATCATTTGAAATAACAGATGATTTAGATGGCTCTTTTTCCTTAGATCAGTCACAAATACAATTAGGAGACACAATTACCTTAACAGGATCAGTAACAGATATTGATGGTGATCCAATTGATGGTAGTGCAGAGATATATTTTGAATTACAAGGAGAAGAATATCTAATGAACTTTGTTAGCATAGATAATGGAGTCTTAACATATAGTACTACATTTAGTTCTAGTTCTGCAGGTTCCTACAAAATAAATATTATAGCAAGGGATAGTTTTGGTAATGAACAAATATTTAGCAACCAAGAAAGTTTTACAGTATTAGATGACTTACAAGTAAATATAGATACAAACACGCAAATAATTTCTCCAGGAGATACTTTAAATGTTTTTGGAGATGTAAGAACAATTTTACAAGATTATGTCACTACAGCAACGGTGGATATTTCCTTGGATGATAAAACTCAAAGTACATCTTTATCTGATAGTAAATTTACTCAGGATATTCTGATTCCAACAACAATCACTTCAGGTGAGCATACTATTAAAGTAGAAGTTGAAGATACTTATGGGAATTCAGGTTCTTCTTCTTTAACAATAGGTGTAGAAGCTAAAGCAACAAGAATAGAAAATAAAATTAGTAATGGGACACTAAATCCAGAAGAACAATTAAGCATTGGAGTATCTTTATATGATCAAGCAGATGAGATCATGGAAAACTATATACAATTAGAAGTGTATGATTCAAGTAATAGATTAATAACAGAAACAGAAATGGCTTCTGAAGAATCAATAACTTATAAGATCCCACAATTTGCACCACCAGGTGAATGGACAATTAGGAGTTATTACCTAAATGAAGAAACACAAGAAGAAGATATTTCTGTATCAGATATAATAATTATAAATGAAATACAAGAATTAGACTTCAAAATAATTGATACAAAAGTTTACATAACCAATATAGGAAATGTTAGATATACAAATGATGTAAATATTGAAATCACTGGTTTAGAACAAGATTATCTTATTAAAAAGACAAAGAATCTTGGAGTTAATGAAACAATTATTATTGATCTCTCAGAAGAGCTTCCTTCAGGAACTTACACAGTATCTTTTCCTACCGGCTTTAATACGGCAGAGCTAAATGAGATTTCTATTTTAGATGGTAAAACAAATATTCCTCTAGCCTTGCCATACTATTTATCTGCAATTATTTTCATAATAGGTTTGGGTTACATAATCTATATAAGACTTCGTCAAAAGAAAGAAAAAAATAAGGAACTCTCAGCAGGAGAAAGACCAGCACAAAAAACAAAACAAAAGAAAATTCGCTTGTATGATCCAAAGAGAGAAACAGAAAAAGGAAAGAAAGTCAGTGTTACATTTGAAGATAAACAGCAAAGCATGGATGATTTCAAACAAAGAACCTTAGAAGAGATTAAACGAACTGAAGAGAAAATTGCAAAAGATAGTAGAAGAGTTAATTCTATGTCTGAAGGGAAATTAGGTTATGTAACTGGAAGAAATGATGCTCCAATAAAACAAAAGCCTATAGAAAAACCTTCAACATTTAGTTTATTTGATGATTAAGATTATATCTTTTTCTTCTTCGATAATTTCTACATTAGGAAAAGCTTTTTGCATATGATTAACTATAGATTCACATTGTTTACTCTTTTTTAAAATACTAAACGCCATTTGTTTAGGTTTTAGCCTTTTTAATTCTTGAATAACCTTTGTAATGTGTGTATGGTGTAAAGCCGTAAGAGAGACAATAGTATCAAAAGAATCTGCTTTAAATGGAAGGTATTCAGCCATTCCTAGGACTTTCAAACCTGGAGCCTTCTTGAGCATTTTCCAGCTGGGATCTAGAGAAACAACATTAGGAAAGTGTTTTGCAACAATGCCTGTTCCTGCCCCAATGTCAAGAACTCTTCCTTTAATAACATAAGCTATTTTTTTTAGTTTTCTCTCTTGTTCTTCTCCATAGAGTTCATCATAACCTTCTGCAATAGTATCATACATCCAAAAAGAAAGGTAATTTATCTTTTTAAGATTTTCGTGTATTTTTTATACTCTGGATAAACTCCTTTTTTTATGAAAAATAAATTTTTAGCAATTCTTATATTATTTGCCTTCGGGTCTATTTCTTATTTCATTCTAAATACAACTGTTAATGGGATGGAGGATTATACTTTTAAAAGTCCAATAGATGAATTATTTCCTGTTGTACCTTTTTTTGTAATATTTTATATCTCAGCATATTTTCTTGTATTTTATACTCTCTGGGAGTTAGAAGAATGGGAACCATTTGCTGCAGGGATGTTATTAATTCTTACAATAACAAATATACTCTTTTTCTTTTTTCCAGGAGAGATAATTCGCCCAACAATAATAAATAAAGATATATGGGCCGTACTTCTCTCTTGGATTTACACTTTAGATAAACCCCACAATCTTTTTCCAAGTTTACATATCTCATTATCCTTTATGAGTTCTCTTGTTTTAAATAAAAAAGTAGCATATTTCTGGTTTATACTTATTGCTTTTTCAACATTATTTACAAAACAGCATTATTTCTTTGATATTCTTGGTGGCCTACTTGTAGGAGCGATAGGCTTTACATTTTACCAAAGTTTAAAAAAGAAACAATAATAGAAACCCCATGGATATATATCTTGATAATGCTGCAACAACAAAAATAGATCCTGAAGTAATTGCAGTAATGAATAAAACAATGAAATCCACCTGGGCAAATCCTTCTTCTATTCATAAAAAAGGGCAAGAGGCAAGAAATCTCTTAGAAAAATCAAGGAAAATAATTGCAAAAAAGATTAATGCTCTTCCAGAAGAAATTATTTTTACTTCCAGTGCAACAGAAGCAAATAATTTAGCAATTTGCGGCATTCTTAAAATCAGAAAACAGAAACAAATAATCATCTCTGCAATAGAACATCCTTCTATTATCAACTTGTGTAAACAATTAGAAAAAGAAGGATACAACATAAATTATTTACGAGTAGATAAAGAAGGAAAAATAAATCTTAAAGAACTAGAATCTTCTCTAACAGAAGAAACTGCTTTAGTAAGTATTCAACATGTTAATAATGAGATAGGTGTAATACAAGATATTCAAAATATTGCAAAAATCTGTAAAAAGAAGAATATCCCATTCCACACTGATGCAGTACAGTCGTTTAATAAAATCCCTCTAAATGTAAAGACCATCTCTATAACTGCAATGTCATTCTCAGCACATAAAATCCATGGCCCGAAAGGAATTGCGGCTTTATACTTAAAGAAAGGAACAAAAATAAAACCATTATTCTTCGGTGGATGGCAAGAGCAAGGCTTACGGCCAGGAACAGAAAACCTTCCTGGAATTGTTGGTTTTGCAACAGCCACAACTTTACCTCTTTCAATAGACAAAATTAAAAAAATAATGACTTATCTAGAAAAAAGAATAAAAGATATACAAAGAATAATAATTAATTCTCCAAAAAGTTCTATTCCAACAATCCTCAATGTCTCTATAGATGGTATAGAAGCAGAAACACTAGTAAAACACCTAAACCACAAAGGAATATTTATCTCTACAGGTTCAGCATGTTCTTCAAATATAGTAGAACCTTCTTACGTGCTGAAGGCTCTAGGATTGAGTGATAAACAAACACTCTCAAGTATCCGTATTTCTTTAAGTAAAAACACTTCAAAAATGGAAATAGATGAAACAATAAAACATTTAAAGGCCATAGTGCCTATATTAAGAAAGCTATGATCCTCACAAAAAAAGAGATTCTGCAAGAGATAAAAGAAAAGCATATACAAATATCTCCTTTCAATAAGAATAATATTGGCCCAGCATCTATTGATTTAACACTAAGCGATGAGTTTCGTGTTTTTTCCAAGAGCCAAGAAATAATTCTTTCAGAAACAACTGATTCAAAAAAGATAACGACCTTAAAAAAACAAAATAAAATAGCTTTGCAACCAGGAGATTTTATTCTTGCCAAAACTAAAGAAAAAGTAACACTTCCAGAGAATATCGCAGGTCTCTTGTCCGGGAGGTCTCGTTTTGCGCGTATTGGTTTACTTATTGATGTAACAGCCTTTTTTATTAATCCAGGAGTTTCTAATCATCAAGTATTCGAGATAAAGAATATATCTCATAATAAGATTATATTGAGATCTGGTTTAAAGATAGCCCAGCTTATTCTTATTCGTACAGAAGGAAAAGCAAAATATCATGGTAAATTTAAAAATCAGTAATTCTATTCATCCTTTTTAAGCTTCTACTATAATGTGTCTCAATTTCATAAATGCTAAAGTGAAGTCTTGAAGGTAGACCAAAGCATGTTTGGTAAATATCTATACATTGCCCTTCATTAAACATAATTTTAGTACGTCCATTAAATTGTTGAATGTTAACAACTTGAAACTTTGCATTAAGGTCTCGCAGATATTTAAAAGTTAAGGTTTCTCCTTGTGTTGGTGCAATATGCCAATGTGGAAGAATAGACCCTATTTTAATGATAGGTTTACTAGCTATTTGTATTAAATTAAGATTATAATTACAAGGGACTATATGTATATCTGATTTAGTAATGAATTCTAAACATTTATAATCGTAAAAATTACTTGTAGGCATACTTCTTTTTTTTTAGAATAAATTAATAAAGCCTTGGTTGAAAAAAATGTAAACTGAAAATTTCCCGAAAATTTCGGAAATCTTCCGATTTTTATTGGGCAAGCTTTATGAAAACAATTTTCTTAGAAAGATTTAGTGCAAAGATCTCAGGATTATTGCAGACAGAGAATATCTGAGTTCAATTTTTATCAGCACTAATGAAAGTAAAGGCATAGCGAAAGCTATGGGGAGAACCAAAAATGAAAAAAGTGTTTATAAGCGGAACTATACTGTTGTTACTTTTTTTCCCTTTAATAACAGCAAATGTGTACATAACAGAAGTAATGCATAGCCCGACTCAGGTAAGTGACAGCGAGGGTGAATGGATTGAGTTATATAACGATGATGAACAAAGCATTGATTTAAACAATTGGGCAATTGATGGAAAAACTATTGGCAATAAAAGTATTGCAGGAAAGAGTTATTTTGTAATTGCAAGAGAATTACTTGATGGAGCAGATTCAGATACAGAAAGTTTTGAATCCTATTGGGGAAATAATGATGGTATTTGGGACGAGAATTTTTCAGCAACTGAGGTAACTTTAAGTTTAAAGGAAGAAGATACAATTATTCTAACAAATGGTTTGAATTCAGAAGAATTTAGTTATAACAAGTCTTTTGGTGGAAAGAATGGAAAAACACTAGAAAGAATATCTCTTACCGAATGGCAGCAAGGCCCTTTTGATGGAACACCAGGCTTTGGGAATTTTTCAACTGATAAGAATCAAGGTAATAAAATTTATCTCTTTGTGGAGATTTTAAATAATGTTCCGGAGATTATTTCAATTAATTTAACTGACGATTCTGTTCAAGAAGGAATACAGATCCTTCCACTTTTAGAAGGAGAAAAATTAGTTTCTATCGAAGTTTTGGTTAATGATAGTGATGGTTTTGCAGATATACAAGAGGTATCCTATACTTTCAAAAATGAAACAAGAAACTTTTTTTTAGAGAGAAATATATCTCTAACAGCAGCGATCTACAAAAGTAATCTGAGTCTAGGCTCTTCCTTTCTCGCAGGAGAATATACAATAAACTTATTTGCAAAAGATAGAGAAGTTTCTATTGAAGCAAATCAAAGTTTTGAATATGAAGGAATTTTGAGAACAGAACTAAATCGTACAAGTTTTCAGATGAGTTTGCATAGTGGAGAGGCTTCTGAACAAGTCCTTCAAATTTATAATTGGGGCAATGTCCTTGTAGACACAGAGATTTCTGCAGAAGACCTATACACGGAAACAGAAATAATCGAAAAAAATGCTCTAGAAGTATTTGATGAAGTTTGGCTACCTTTAGGCAATCCTATTTTCCTCAATAGCAACATTGCTCCACAAAATGCAAAAGAGTTACAATTTCGACTAAGAGTTCCTCAAACAGCAAGTTCTGGAAAATACAAGGGGATGATAACAATAACTTCTATGGAGAGTAAAGATGTTGAGTAAACAAACAATAGAAGATCTAGGCTTTCTCTTGGATGAAGCCGAGCTAAAAATTGGTCGAAAAATAGAAGCCATTTTATTTCATGTTTATTGGAGCATGGGCTATTGCTTGAAAGACTATAACGAAGAAGAAATTCCTCAGTTAAGTAAAGAGCTTGCACTTATTTTTCGTGCGGATGCAACGATGTTTGAGACAGCATATTATTTCTACAAAGCAAATCCAATGAAACGAAAACTGCTAAGGGTGGGAGCATGAAAATATTCTTTTTATTTTTTCTTCTTCTACCAGCTGTAAGTGCTCTTGCAGTGAGCCCTACAAGCCTTGATCTTACAGATGGCTCTTCAGGAGTAATGTATGTGTATAATACTCTAGAAAAAGAAGTCTATTTTGAAATTGATGGCCTACAGAAAGAAAATTTTACTCTTATTGCAGGAGAAGTAAATAGTATTGAAGTTTCTATATATGGAGAACGTCCGGGGCACTATGAAGGAGAACTTCTGGTAAAGGAAATCTCTGAAGATGGTTTTGTGAATGCAATAGTAATCCCAGTAGAGTATTCTGGAGTAATTCCTCATGGAGAAAAAGAAGCCTTCCCAATAGAACTAGTTGTATCTCTATTTCCAATAACAACACTTCTAGTTTTCTTGACTTGGTACTTCTACAAAAAAAAGAGGAAAAAAGGTGTATAGAGCATTTAGAACAGAAAGGTATGAGAGGGAGCTAAAAAAATTAGGTCTATATCAGAGGAGAGTAATATCTCATTTTGAACAAAAATTAAAAAGAGACCCTTTTTTGAGCAAGCCATTAGGTTATTTCTTTTTTAGAGAGAAGAAATATGATGATAAGAGAATATTATTTCTGGTTTATGAAGAGTATAAGGTTATTCTTTTCGTTGCTCTGACAAATAAAAAAGAACAACAAAAAGATATAGATACAATTCTGGAAGATTTAGAGAGTTATAAAGAAGAAATGAAAAGAAAACTAAATCTCTCGAATTCTTCCATGACGGAGATCCTCTAAGCTTGCTTTGAGTTGAGCAACAACAGAGTCATCCTCTTCATCATGCTTAGCCTTTTTCTTTGTTATAGTGACAATTTTCATATATTATTAAAGCTCTTTTCAGTTTATAAAACTATTCCCAGAAAATCCAGAAAATCTCCGAAAAGTTTATATAAAAAGCAAAGCTTTTTTCTCTCATGGCTGACTTCAAAGAGATCCAAGAGAAATGGCAAAAAGCTTGGAAAGAAAAAAAAGTATTTGAAGTTGATGTTGATAAGAAAAAAGAAAAATTCTTCATAAACACTCCTTACCCATACATTTCTGGCTCTTTACACATTGGCCATGCACGTGCAGTAACGGAAGTCGATGTCTATTCTCGTTTTATGCGTATGCAAGGAAAGAATGTTCTTTATCCAATGGCATTTCATATTTCAGGTATGCCTGTATTAGGAATTAGCTTAGGAATAAAAAATGGTGATGAAAAAAAAATTGCACAATACACAGAATATGTGAGTGCCTATGTCTCTAATCAAAAAGAAGTGGAGAAAATTGTCAAAAGTTTTGAGGATCCTTGGAAGATTGTAGAATTCTTTATTCCTAAAATGAAAGATGAGTACGCTTCTCTTGGTCTTGGTGTTGATTGGCGGAGATCTTTTACTTCTGGAGATATAGAACATCAAAGATTAGTAGAATGGCAATTTCAC
>CAYHUV010000005.1:0-4087 GCA_964359695.1 Candidatus Woesearchaeota archaeon | reverse complement strand
AAAAGGATATTTAATGCAGGGGAAATATCCGGTGCTCTATAGTAAAACACTCAAGAATGCAGTGGGAGAGGATGATATTACTGATGGAGATATAGACCCTGTAGAGAAAAAAGAATTTACTTTGATGAAGTTTCCTTTTGGAGATTCATTCTTGGTTACAGCAACTCTTCGCCCTGATACACTTTTTGGACAAACAAATCTTTGGGTGAATCCTGATGTAACCTATGTTAAAGCAAAAGTCAATGGGGAAAAATGGATTATCAGTAAACCTTGTGTAGAAAAACTTTCTTATCAAGATAAAAAAGTTGAAATTATTGAGGAGATTGTTGGTAAATCCCTTTTGGGAAAGACTTGTAAGGCAATACATAAGAATGCAGATTTGTTGATTCTTCCATTTAAGGGCTGTAAAGAAGATATTGCAACAGGTCTTGTCATTTCTGTTCCAAGTGGAGCCCCATATGATTATCTTGCATTAAAAGAACTCCAAGATTCTCCTCAGCTCTGCCAAAAGTATGGCCTTGATCATGCAAAAATAAAAGCTATCCGACCCATTCCAATTATTATTTCAGAAGGTCTCTCAGAATTTTCCGCACAAGAAATATGTAAGAGAATGAACATTACCTCCATACAACAAGATAAACTTATTGACCAAGCAACAAAAGAAGTCTATAAGGTAGAATTTCACACGGGAAAATTATTAAAATCCTGTGGCAAGTATGCAGGAAAATCAGTGCAACAAGCACAACAATTAATTATTGAAGATCTCAAAAAAGAAAAGAAAGCAGATATTTTCTATGAAGTATCTCGCCCAGCAGTCTCTCGTGATGGTGGTGAGATTATTGTTGCTATTATGGATAATCAATGGTTCTTAGACTTCAATGCAAAAGGCTGGAAGAAAGAAGCAAAACAAGCCTTGAAAGACATGGAAATTGTTCCCAATAAATATAGAAAACAATTTGAAGATGTTTTCGAATGGCTCGACAAAAGACCATGTGCACGCCTTCGTGGCATTGGAACACAACTTCCTTTTGATAAAAAATGGGTCATTGAATCTCTTTCAGATTCGACTATCTACATGTCTCTTTATACAATTCAAGATAAAATAAAACAATATAAAATTAATGAAGAACAACTCACATCAGAGTTTTTTGATTTTGTCTTTTTGAAAAAAGGTTCTCTAGAAATACTAAGTAAAAAACTAAAAGTCAAATCTTCTCAATTACAAGATGTACAAGAAAGCTTTGACTATTGGTATCCCTTCGATCAGAGACATACCTTTCAACCTCATTTAGCAAATCACTTATCATTTATGATCTTTGCACACGCAGCATGTTTCCCTAAAGAGAAACAGCCCAAGAAAATTTCTTTCCATGGAATGGTCATTTCCGAAGGAACAAAAATGTCAAAATCAAAAGGGAACACAGTAACTTTAATGGAACTCAATAAACAGTATGGTGCAGATGCTTTCCGTGCCTTCCTCTGTAACTCCACTTCTGTAGATGGAATGATGAACTGGCAATCTTCAGAAGTAGAAAAAACAAAAAAACAAATCGAGCATATTTTCACTCTTCTTGAAGAATTGAGTAAGAACAAAAAAGAAGGACCCATTTCAAATAAAGCTTTTTTATCTCGTGTTGAAGGTCTCATCAAACGTGCAACGCTCAGTCTTGAAGAGATGAATTTACGAGATTATAGTAATGTAATCTTATTCGATATCCTACGAGAATATCAACGTGTTGTAAAATTAGGAAAAGATCTTCCTGCAATCAATCATTATGTATCTGCTCGTTGGATAGCTATGCTCACTCCCTTATGTCCTCATTATGCAGAAGAACTCTGGTCTTTAAGCAACAAAGGTTTTGTTTCTTGTGCATCCTGGCCAAAATATAATGAAAAACTCCTTGATGAGAAAGCAGAGTTTATAGAGGAAACCCTTGAAAACTTTGTTGGTGATGTGCGAGAAATTCAAAAATTGTTGAAGAAAGAAAAAATAACAAAAGTCACCGTCATTATAGCTCCTGTATGGAAATATACCTTTATGAAATCCTTCAAAAAAGAATTAGGAAAGGAACGTGATATTGGTATCTTACTCAAGAAGCTTTTAGATAAAGAACATGCAAAAGAAATCACTGCTTTAATTCCAGCCTTAGTAAAGAATACATCTAAAATCCCTTTCGTCGTTTTGACACAAAAAGAAGAAGAAGCAGTGTTCAAGGAATATAAAGAACAGTTAGAAAAACAACTCTCTTGTACAGTAGATATTGTCTGCGCAGAGAAAAGTACGGAAGTAAAAGCACAGCAAGCTTTACCAAGTAAACCTTCAATTCTTCTCCAATAGCTTTCATCGTAATGAAAGTCTTCCAAGGCTTTAAATATCCCATATACTTTTCTAAGGATATGGAAGAAAAGTTCATCTTGGTATCCTTAAATGAGAAGAAATCCAAAGATATAGCTATCGTCATGAGCAATGAAACCGCAAGAAAGATTCTTGACCATCTCACTGAAAAAGAAAAAGTTTCTCCTTTAGAATTATCCAAGAGATTACACGTTCCTTTATCCACAATAACGCATGCACTAAAACTATTAGAAAAAGAAAATTTCATTATAAGAGCAGACCATGCATGGAGTGAGAAAGGCAGAAAAGTTTCTCTCTATTCTTTGGCAAAGAAAATGATTCTCATTGTTCCAAAAGGCTATGACTGGAAAGAATCTATGAAAAAAATACTTCCTGTATTCCTCATAGGTGCAGCACTAACAATAGCACTAAAAATTTATTCCCCATCTACACAAACAGTGCAAGCAGAAAGTGCCATGATGGATAGATCAATAGAAACATCTTTAACAACAACAAACACATTTGTTCTTCCAATGGATGCATGGTTCTATACACTTCTCCTAACAGGAATAATCATTCTAATCCTATTCAGTATCGATCTATGGAGGAAACGAATATGAAAAAAATACTTAGTCTTATGCTATTATTAATGCTTGTGCCAATAGTGGGTGCAACAAGCCTCTACCCAGAAAATTTTGGTTACTATGGACAAAACCAATATTATTATGTCACTTTTGACGCAGAAGGTGAAACAGCAGTATTCGTACGAATAGAACTGCAAAATACAAAAAATCTCACTGAATTTTCTGTAAAGATCCCAGGAGAGGATATTGAACTCATAAATATTGTGCAAGAGTATTATCTCTATGAAAAAGAATGTTCCAATTGGGAAGAAACATCAAGTTCTAGTTCTGGAGAAACAAAAGTATCCACAAAAACCTGCACAGACTACATTTCTTATCCAATCTATCCCCCAAAATATGCACAAGTATCATACAGTGTAGGAGAATCTAATGGCATGACCAATGTGCGAATGCAAATCCCTCAACAAGATCAAGAAACATTGTATTTCATTCTTTACTATAAAACAACAGAATATGTAAAAGAAAATTTAGGAGTTTATGAAGTTTATGAATATTCTTTTCAAACCATACAAAATGAATATGATACAAGTTATGTACGTGTAAGTATTGATGTCGCTGAAGATCTCTATCTCCAAGGCCTCAGTTCTTCTATTGACTATACAACAGAGTTTGCTTCAACAAGTGTAGACCTCGCACGAGTCTCATCTTCCATAAGTTATATCGACACAGGTTACACAGAAACAGCATCTTCCCTAGACCCATATGAATCTTTCACAGTAGAAGGAAAATATGCCCAATCTTGGTGGAACATCCATTGGTGGAAAATACTTGCAGGTATTGGAGCATTGTTCCTCCTACTTTGTGCAGCTATCTATGCATTGAGAAAAATAGCACAGAAAAATAGAAAATTAGGCTTGCCTGTACTCTTGGGTCTATGTTCAGGAATAATTCTCTGGGCAGCCTGGTTTACCTCTTCCTATCTCTTAAATAATTGGTATTATAGTCCATTTGGAGACACAATAAATCTGATGGTTGTCTTACTCACGATACTGATGTCCATTTTTTTACTCATTGTTCCAGGACTGTATTTTGGCATCACAGAAGGAGTAAAGTTAGGCTTTGTGTGTTTTATTACAACAGTCTTGACACTTTTTATTCTAGGGGTGAT
>CAYHUV010000004.1:0-20335 GCA_964359695.1 Candidatus Woesearchaeota archaeon | reverse complement strand
GGTTAAGAGAGCAAGAGCCTATTGCACGTATAGGCTATAGTATTTATGTTTATGATATTACAGAAGAAGATTTGATTGTTATTGAAGAACAAGATCAATAAAGATTATAAATGGAGAATTCTGCCTTTTTTTATGGATATCTTATTTGTTAGCCCACCTATTTCTATTAATGAAAGATATGGAAAATCTGTTGGGAATTCTGGCGGTCATCTTCCTCCTTTAGGTTTAGCAATTTTGGCGGCTTATATTAGGGAGAAAGGGAGAACTGTTGGTTTGATAGATTCTTTAGTATATGATTATACTAATGATGATCTGATAAAAATTGCAGAAAAAGATCCTCCTAAAATAGTTTGTTTAACTGCAATAACTTCTGTGTTTAATCGTTCTACAGAATGTGCGAAAGCATTTAGAGAAAAATTTCCTGAAACTTTAATTTTACTTGGCGGTCATCATGCAACAATTCATACATTGAAAATAATGGAAGAGAATGATTGCTTTGATTTAGTTGTTTATGGTGAAGGAGAATTAACTTTAATGGATATTTTGGATAAATTTGAAAAATATAAATCTAAACAAGATTTTTTGAAAGATAAAAAAAGATTATTGAGTATTGATGGTACTGCATTCAAACATAATGAACAAGTAACAAAAAATAAACCTAGAGCAGATATTCCTGATTTAGATGAGTTACCATTTGCTGCAAGGGATCTTATTCCTATGAGTAAATATATCCCCTTACCTAATCAGTATAAAAGGCTTCCAAGTGTACATATGCTGGCAATTCGTGGTTGTGTTTTTTCTTGTGACTTTTGTTCAAATCCTGCAATTTTCGGAAATAAATTTCGAGCTCGCTCACCTAAGAAAGTTGTGGAAGAAATAAAACATCTACAAGAAAAATATGGTGCTAAAGAAATTTCTTTTTGGGATGATTTGTTTACTATTAACAAAAAATGGACTGAAGATGTTTGTGATGAAATTATTGCACAAGGTGTCGATGTAACATGGACATGCTATGCTCGTGCAGACTGTGTTAATGAGAAGATCCTACAGAAAATGGCAAAGGCAGGTTGTTGGAATATATTTTATGGATTTGAAACCGGAAATCAACAACTTTTAGATAATATTAACAAACGATTGAAGGTTCAACAAATAAGAGATGCAGTTAAATGGACAAAAGAGGCTGGAATTGAAATTCGTGCGTCTTTTATTATTGGTCTTCCAGGAGAAACGCCAGAACTCGGGGAACAAACTATTGATTTTGCGATTGAACTTGATCCAGATTATGCACAGTTTTGTATAAATACTCCTTTTCCTGGCACAAAACTTTGGGATACTGCAGATAAATGGGGAACTTTGGATAAATCTAATTTTGATAAGTATACTATTTGGGAACCTGTTTTTTTGCCTTATGGGTATAAAAATAAAGAGCAATTGATGAAGTTGGAAAAGAAGGCTTTTAGAAAATTTTACCTACGACCTAAATATATTTTTGGAAGAATGAAAAAAATAAAATCTATGGAAGATATAAAGAGATATGCAAAAGGTGCACGTTTTATTTTTGGATTTACAAGTTAAATCTCCACAAACCTTATAAAAAGCTCAAAATAAAAATTAAATAATGAAGATCCTATTAATATTTCCTCCATATTCTATGAAGGAGAGATATAACAGTAATGTTGGTGAAGATATTGGCGGTCACCTTCCTCCATTAGGTTTGTGTTATATTGCTGCAGTTCTTGAAGATGCTGGTCATGAAGTTAGAATTATGGATTGTCCTACCTACAAACAGACACAGCAAGATGTGATAAATGAAGTAATCAATTGGAAACCAAACATTGTGGGTTTAGCAGCAGTTACTATTCTTATTGATAGAGCGATTGAAATTACAAAAGCGATAAAAGTTGCTTCTCCGGAAACCTTTATTGTAATAGGAGGTCCACATCCAACGAATATGCCCGAAGAGACTTTGAGAGATACTGGATGCGACATAGTCATTAAAGGAGAAGCAGAGTTAACATTCAGGGATATTGCTGCAGATCCAAAACAATTCTTAGAAAAAAAGATTATTGAAGGAACTATTGTAAGAGATTTAAACACTTTTCCTTTTCCAGCTAGGCATCTTCTAAACATGAAAAAATATAACTCATTACCAAATAATTATAGAGTTTCTGAGAATGTATTCCAAATGATGACAACTAGAGGTTGTCCATATACGTGTACTTTTTGTGCATCTGCAAATGGAAAATATCGACAAAGGAGTGTTGAGAATGTTATTGCAGAAATTAAACATTTAAAAGAAGAATATAATGTTCAAGAAATTGCATTCTGGGATGATATTTTTACAATGAATAAACAATGGGTTTTAGATTTTTGTAATTCTTTAGAAAAAGAAAACTTAAATATTGCTTGGAGTTGTGAATCACGTTTGGATCTTATTAATGAAGAAATAGTTAATGCAATGGCTAGAACTGGCTGTTGGAATATGTTCTTCGGTATTGAGTCTGGAAATCAGGAAATGTTAGATAATATCAAGAAAAAGACTACTTTAGATATGATTCGTAAAGGAATTGCTCTGGTTAAGAAAACAGGTATTGAAGTAAGGGGTTCTTTTATTTTAGGTCTTCCTGGTGAAACACCAGAGATGGGAAGAAAGACTATAAACTTTGCTATTGAACTTGATCCTGATTATGCACAATTTTCTATAGCAACACCATTTCCAGGGACAGAACTATGGGATACAGCAGATAAATGGGGGACTTTAGATAAGAACTTTAAAGATTATCATATCTTCGCACCTGTTTTTCTTGTAAAAGGATATTCAAATGTTGAAGAATTGCAAAAGATGCAACATCTTGCTTTTAGGAAATTCTATCTACGACCTAAATATATTTTCAATAGAATATTAAAGATGAGAAATATGAGAGATATTAAAAGAAATCTAAAAGGTCTAAAAATGGTTATGGGAATGTCTGGTATGAATCATTAATCCTTTTTTTTAGAAGTAAAAAAATGAATAACATCTTTCTGTAACAAATACCAAATTATCCCTACATCTATGCCTATTTGAATGAGAATAATAACTATACTTAATGTATTTGCAATTGAGAAAGCAGAAACTAGATTAAACAATGCGAATGGAATTCCTAATATAGCAAAAATAATAGTAACAATCCTTCCCCAATTTTGACCTTTCCAAAAAGCAATGCCTAAAAACAAGTTCAGAACTGCTATAATAATTACTACTAAAGCCATTACATAAATCAACCAAGTAATATCACCTAACGCTTGAAAACCAGCTAATTCTTCTGCTGTTAAACCCTGTTCTAGTTCTCCGCTTTCAAGAAGAGAGGGGTATATACTAGCAAGAAAAAACAAAAGAATACCAAGAAGCAGCATAAAAGCTGAATTAATATAATACAAAATAGAGAGAATTTTAACACCTAATGGAATAGATCTTTTTTCTTTCATGAAATCTACCAAACAAATAACATTTATAATGTTTTCGTTGTTTCGGCTGCAGAAATGTCTTCTACTCTTCTATCTGGCAAATAATTTCCGGACATTACAATACTATAACCTATCAATAAAGTTTTTAAAGACAGACCAAAAAAGCTTCTCTATGCTAGTAATTATAACTATTCCTGCTTGGAATGAAGAACAAACACTTGGTGCAGTAATTTCTGAGATTAAAGTTATTATGGATAAGACGCCATACAAATATAAAATTCATGTTCAAGATGATGGAAGCACTGATAACACAATGAAGGTTGCAAGAAAGTTTGGAGCAATTGTTCATTCTAATGAAAGAAATAAGGGTCTTGCAGAAACATTTAAAGCAGAAATAAAACATTGTTTAGAATTAAATGCAGATATTATTGTGCATACAGATGCTGATGGCCAATATCCTGCTGAATTTATTCCAAAATTGATTGAAGAAATTGAAAAAGGAAATGATTTAGTGATTGGAAGCAGATTTGCAGGAAAGATAGAGGATATGCCTATTGTTAAAAGATTTGGTAACATGGCTTTTGCATATGTTTTCACACAGCTTTGCAAAACTAAGATTACTGATTCGACAACAGGTTTTCGTGCATTCACAAGAAATGTTGCAAAAGATATTAATTTTTCTACAGATTTTACATATACACATGAACAACTTATTCGTGCAGCACGTTTAAAATATAGAATTACAGAAATTCCAATTTATGCAAGAAAAACAAGAGAAAGTCATTTAATGAAAGGACCTTTTGATTATGCTATTAAGGCATGGATAAATATTTTTAGAATTTATCGTGATTATAATCCTCTTGCTTTTTTTGGAAAAATAGGTTTAACTCTTTTTACATTGGGTTTACTTTCTAGTCTATGGGTACTATACAATTATCTTAGCATAGGGATGGTTGGAGGTATTCCAAGGGTTATTCTTGCAGCAATGCTTATTCTTGCAGGTATTCAAATTATGTTGTTTGGTCTTCTTGCTGACATGAAAAAATAACTCCATAAGTCTTATAAAACATTCAAAAGAGAAATGCATTTATGAAATTTTCAGATAAGATTTTTATTTTGCCTATAATTATTCTTGCTGCTAATTTTCTTTACAGGCTAATAGATTTTTCAGAAATAATTTATAGATTCCCTTTAGATGTAACAAATGATCTAACCGCATATATTGCAGACATTCCTTTCTTGGACATATATGGTTTCTTTGGTCATGTTCCACTATGGTATAATGGATTTACTTTATTTAACATTTATCCTCCTGGGTGGGTATTATTTACTTATCCTCTCTATAAACTATTCGGAGATTTGATGATTGCAACTTTTGTATCAACACTTATTCTTCTTACTTTGGGATTTGTGATTACTTGGTTTTTTGGAAAAGAACTCAAACTTTCAGTTGTGAAAAGGATTGCTTTTTTTATCTTCATTTATGCAAATCCCATGACAATCGGGGCAATACTAAAACAAGGAAGAATTCCTTCACTCATGGCCTTAGATCTTCTCCTCTTATTTTTCTTTTTATGTGTTTATTTTAAGGATAGGCCTTTGAATTGGAAAGCTCTTTCATTTTCATTAGTATACGCAGGTCTAATCTTAACACATCAAACAGAAACAGTACTTGCAAGTGCATTTGTTTTAGGATTATTTTTAATTAAAAATAAAAAAGAAAAAATTAAACTTGTGTTACTTATGCTCTTGAGCATAGCCTTTTCATCTTTTTGGTTAGTTCATTTTCTTAAAGCAACTTTAGAAACTGGATTTCTTCAGTTTGGTTTTGGCTTATGGTTACTTGATTGGCATAGTTATTTTTGGAATAATCTAGCAGGAGTTTTACTGGCATTAGGATTATTTGTATGTTTTTATTTAGGTTATAAACAAAATAAAGAACTAAGGGAAATTTTATTCTTTTCGCCAGTACTAATTTTTACTTTCTTGTATCTTACGAGATTAGTTATTTTTGTTCCAATATTAAAGAATATTTATCCTGATCCTTGGGGGGATTTTATTACTATTAATTTTGTTGTTCTCTTTCTGAGTCTTCAGTTTACTAGAATTACAAAAAAATGGAAATTTTTCTTGGCAATAGCTTTGATTTTAATTGCAATATTATCCGTAGGATATAATGTCCTAAAAACACCAATGATGGAACCTTGGACAGAACGTGGAGAAGAAGCAATTGCACTTATTCCTTATCTAGACCAGGAAAGTCATTTCATGATGTTTAATGATGATACTGATGGAACTTTATATTCTCGGGCTATATATTCTTATGCGGCAATTTATTATAATGTTTCTTCAGCTTCAGGATGGTTTGAGGTAAATAAAGAATATAGTTATGTACATTCTTTGAATAATCTATATTTAGATTTTTATAGAAATGGAAATTGTGAGGATTTAGATATTTTTACTCAGGATTTTAATACTACTCAATTGTTAGCTAATGGAAAATATTGTGAGATAATATCTGATTGTGGTTGGGAACTTACAAAAGAAAATGGGGATACTTGTATTCTTAGTTCACCTTTGGCTGTGCAGTAATAATTGATAATTTATAAGTGCCTGAAATAAATGTTTCGGCTTTGTTTATAATAAAATATTTTTCTACAAGTTCTTTTTGTTTTTCAAAACTTCTTACATGTGCCCCTCTGTCCATTTTCAAAAGAAACCAAGCCAAAGGATTTGTTTTCCAAGGGCAAGGTTCAAGTAGAATAACCCTTTTACGTGCAATCTTTGAGACATTAGAAAGTATTTTTTCAACTTCTTCATCAGAAAAATGATGAATAAAACTGATTAAAAGAACAGTATCATAAGATTTTTCAGCAATACTTAAATCTAGAACATTTCCTTGGAAAAATCTCTTTCCAGGATATTTTTTTTGTGCATAACTAACATAATTCTTAGAATAATCGACGCCAGCATATTCTCCTTGAAATAATTGGCTTAGTTCTCCAGGTCCAGAACCAACATCTAAAATAGTTTCGTTATTTTGCAAATTGGTTGCTTTTTTTATTTTGGTGAACATTTTTCCTTTTCCAAAGAGAAGTATAGACCTTACAGAATTATAGACAGTAGGCATATCAAAAAGATTGTACCAAAAACCAGTTGTTTTATTCATTTTTCCTTGCGATGACTCTTAGTTCATGCTGTAAATTTGTTAATTCAGAAACAAAGTAAAGAGTACGAGCTGCATTTTTTATAAATGGTCCACCTTCAATAGTTTCTACTGGCATTTCACTTTTCTCTTTCCAAACAAGAGAGAAACCATTTTTTTCTAAATATCTTTGTAAATGTCTTTCTTTGAAATGATAATTATGGTGTACTGGATGAATAATTTTTGTAAAATTAGAAATTGTTTTGAAACTTCCAAGATAGATACCTTCTGCAAGCCAGCCCATGAGACTAGAATCATTAATAGTCAGAACAAAAATAATTCCATCATCTTTTAAGATTCGATTAACCTCATTTAAAAATGTGTTAGGATCTGGGACATGTTCTATAACATCCCACATAGTAATAATATCGAAACTTTTATCTTCTAAATGGAGATCTTCCAACTTTCCGTTAAGTGTTTTTATCCCAAAATTTTCAGAGGCATATTGGCATGCAAATGCTGAAATATCTACACCTACAACATCATATCCTTCTTTCTGGGCCATATCTAAAAAAACACCTGTTGCACAACCAATGTCCATAAACTTCCCCTGAGGTTTTATTTCTTTTATTTTTTTTAGAACATGTTTAAAATTTTGTAGTTTTTTGCTTTTATTTATTTTTGAAGCATAATTTTTTTTACAATCAGCAAAGAAATTACCGTGAACTCCATCAAAATAATCCTTTGAATACATATCTTCAATTTTTATGGAATTCTGATCAGTAAATAGTAAACCACAGGAAGAACATTTCAGAAGATTATAATTATCAAAAACAACATATTCTTTAACTTTTGAACTTCCACAAAGATTACAGTCTATCATAATAAACCTAAAAAAATCGAAGCTTTTTAAAACTTTGGAAGTAATAAACTTTAAAAACCCTTTTGATTTATTTTGTAGAATGGAAAAGTTTTCTCTTGTTATGCCTATGTATAATGAAGAGGCTATAGTTGAAAAAGTGATCTTAGAGACAATGGCCTTGTTTGATGAAAAGAAATTAGATTATGAACTTGTTATTGTTAAAAATGGATGTAAAGATCGTACTGGGGAAATAGTAGATGCTCTTGCAAAAAAATATTCTAAGATTAAAACTGTTTTTATACCTTTGAATCATGGATATGGTTATGGTGTTATTAAAGGATTGAATGCTGCAACTAGTCCAATTATTGGTTATGTAGACGGTGATGGACAAGTTCCTCCAGAAGATATTCTTCGTGTTTTGAAAGGATTTGAGGATTCTAATATTGTTTTTTGTAAAGGGATTCGTTATCAAAGAGGAGATGGTCTTCAGAGGATCTTTGCTTCTTTTAGTTATAATCTATTATTTAAAATCCTTTTTTTATCTACTGCTAGGGACATAAATGGTAAACCTAAATTTTTCAAAAAAACTTTTTATGATACTCTTCATCTAGAATCTAATGATTGGTTTATTGATCCTGAGGTAATACTAAAAAGCATTCATAAAGGTTATAAACCCAAGGAAATCGTAGTTCATTTTGACGAGAGAAAACAAGGAAAATCAAATGTTTCTCTTAAAACTATTAAAGAGTTTGGAAAAAATCTTGTTAAATGGAGAATTGCTTTATGGATAAAGAAAAAGTAGTTATTCTTTGTGGTGGAATGGGAACTCGTTTGAAAGAAGAAACAGAGTTTAAACCAAAACCTCTTGTTACTGTTGGTCAGTTTCCTATACTTTGGCATATAATGAAAATTTATTCTCATTATGGATATAATGATTTTGTTCTTTGTTTGGGATATAAAGGGGAAATGATAAAAGATTATTTCTTAAATTTTGAAGATAGGGTCAGAGATATAACTTTGAATCCAAAAACAGGTAAAAAAATTCATTTAGGTAAAAATGATATGCCAGATTGGAATATCACAATGGTTGATACAGGTTTATTGAGTAATACTGGAACACGTGTGAAAAAAATTCAAAATTATATTAATGAAGATAATTTTATGGTAACTTATGGTGATGGTGTTGCAAATATTGATGTGAATAAACTTTTAGAATTTCATAAAACTCATAATAAAATTGCAACAGTAACTTCAATTTTACCCCCTCCGCGTTGGAGTTTTTTAAAGATGGATCAAAATAATAAAGTATTTGGCTTTTCCAAAACAGAAAAACTTCCCAATGCATGGATTGATGGTGGTTTTTTTGTTTTTAAGAAAGAAATGTTTGATTATTTACCAGAAAATGAAGATTTTATGCTAGAAAAAGAACCTATGCATAAACTTGCTGAACAAGGAAATCTTATGTCTTTTCAACATCATGATTTTTGGCAATGCATGGATACTCATAGGGATATGGAATTCCTTAATCAAACATGGGAATCTGGAAAAGCTCCTTGGAGGGTATGGTAATGAATGAAGAAAATTGGAGACATCATAATGTCTTTGTCACAGGCGGACCAGGTCTTTTAGGATCTGCTCTTGTGAAACAACTTATTCAAAACAAAGCACATGTCATTGCTCTTGTTCGTGACCAAGTACATCAATCACCTTTTTTCAAAGAAGGACATGATAAAAATGTAACCATAGTCAAAGGAGGTATTGAAGACTTTCATCTTGTAGAAAGAGCATTAAATGAATATGAAGTAGAAACAGTCTTTCATCTGGGCGCACAAACAATAGTTGGTACAGCACTTCGTTCTCCTCTCTCAACTTTTGAAAGTAATATTAAAGGAACATGGAATGTTTTGGAAGCGTGTAGACAGAGTAAAATGGTTTCTCGAATAGTTGTTGCTTCTAGCGACAAAGCATATGGAACGCAACCCACCCTTCCTTACACAGAAGATGCACCATTACAAGGCAGAGATAATCCATATGATGTTTCAAAATCTTGTACAGATCTTATTGCTTTAATGTATTACAAAGCCTATGGTCTTCCAGTAGCTATTACTCGTTGTGGAAACTTTTATGGACCAGGGGATCTAAACTGGAATAGAATTGTCCCAGATACTATTCGCTCACTCTCCTATGGAAAAAATCCTATCATCCGTAGTGATGGAACATATATTAGAGATTACATTTTTGTAGAAGATGGTGCACATGCAAATATTACTTTAGCCGAAAACCTCCACAGAAATGAAATCAAAGGACAAGCTTTCAATTTCAGTACAGGGAATAAAATAACAGTTCTAGATATGGTCCAAAAAATAACAACACTTTTCCCAAGTAATCTTGAACCAGTCATTCTTAATGAAGCAAAAGGAGAAATTAAAAACCAATATCTTTCTAGTGAAAAAGCAAAAGCTATGCTTAATTGGGAAGCAAAACATACTGTTGATGAAGGTTTAATAAAAACTATTGCTTGGTATAAGGAATTCTTTGTAAAACATGGCTAAAAAAATAATTGTTACTGGTGGCGCAGGATTTATAGGAAACTCTCTTGTAAAAGAACTTGTTAGAAGAAACTATGATGTTTATAGTTTTGATATAAAAAAAGGTAATGTTTCTGAAGTTAAATATTATACTGTTGATTTAAGAGATAGAGAACAATTAGAAAATCTTATTCATGAAGTAAATCCTGAGACAATTGTACACTTAGGGGGTCTTATAAAAGGTAGTTATGAGGAACTTTATTCTGTTAATGTCTTAGGGACAAAAAATATTCTAGACTCTTATAAAGGAAGAGTTATTTTTATTAGTACGGGTATGGTTTATCAAGGAAATAAAAGTCCATATAATGAGGAAATGCTTACAAACCCTATTGATGACTATCCTAGAACAAAAAAAATGGCAGAGGATTTTTGTCTTCAAAGAAATAACACTGTAATTATTAGACTTAGTTTGGTTTATGGACCTGAACAAAATAGTCCTATGTTTATTTCAGATCTTGGAAAAAAAATAGAAAATAAAGAAGTGTTTAGAATGACAAAAGGAGAACAAAAAAGAGATTTTGTGCATATAAAAGATGTTTGTGAAGCATTTTGTATTCTTTTAGAAAACAATGAAAGAGGAATATTCAATATTTCTTATGGTGATAATATTTCAATGCAAGATTTGGTTAAACTTGTAAAAAAAATTAAAGGAGATTTTAAAGTTGAACAAACTATTCCTTATAGAGATAATGAACTCTGGAATTATCTTTTAAGCCGAGAAAAAGCAAGAGTAGTATTGGGTTGGGAACCAAAAATATCTCTCGAAGAAGGATTAAGAGATGTTTTTAGTGAAAGTGCACGATAATTTGCTTCTAAAAAGAATTATTTCTCTCGGATTTTTTAATGAATTTAATTTTTCGTACAAATATTATAAATTGTTAACCTTTTATTGTTAAATTGTTTGATGACATTTAAGTTTGCTTCTGTAATGGTGTGTTTAATTGTTTTCGGTGTAAAATGATGGATATGGCCTCCAAAATCTTTATAGAAAGGTTTGTTTAGAATAAAACCAAAAAATAGGCATTGTGCATTGAAAAGTGGATACCATAAACTGAGAGGATGGTCATAGGGTACTGAGATAATGATTTTGGCATTTGGTTTTGCAATACGCCTTACTTCTTGTAAAACTTTTTTTGTATTTTTAACATGTTCAATAATTTCAGAAAGAATAATAATATCAGCTGTGTTATCTGTTAGACCTGTGTTTTCTAAATCTGTTTGAACATAGTCTTTAAGATTACCTTTTTGTTTTGCAAGTTCTAACATAGATTTATTGATGTCTACACCAATCACCGGAAGTTTGTTTTGATTCCAAGAACAGGAACCACATCCTAAATCTAGAATTATTTGTCCTTCTTGATAATTTTCTTTCACTAAATTGTTAAGAATTTCGTAGCGTTGTTTATGAAACCATTTTCGTATTGGGTTAAGACCTTTTTTTGGAAGTGATTCATAGAATTCTGGAGAAATATGTTCATAGAATTGATGATTTGGTTCCATAAATAAAATCTTTTAGTTTTGGTTATAAATATTGCTATTTTAGAAGTACAAAATGATTATAAATCTGAAATCTTTTGTTTATTTATGGCAAATTGTGAAATGTGTGGGCATATTGGTAGTGAATTGCATAGGGCTATAGTAGAAGGAACTTTACTTTCTTTGTGTGATAAGTGTGTACGTTTTGGGGAAGTTGTACAGATGAATCAAGTTCCTAAAGAAGTTGTTGATAAAAGATTAGATTATTATCGTACACATAGGTATAGTTCTATGAGTCTTCCTCCTGATTTTTCTGGGGAAGATAATATTGTTAAGGATTATGCTGAACGAATTAAAAAAGCACGAGAAAAAACAGGAAAAACACAAGAGGAAATTGCTTTAGATCTTGCAGAAAAAAGTTCTATTCTACAAAAAATAGAATCTGGTCATCAAGAACCTTCTTTAAAACTTGCACGAAAATTAGAACAATTCTTTAAAATTCAACTTGTGCAAAAAGAGCAAAAAATGGCTGAGGATGATATAAGGGACTATAGGGTTTCTTCAACTGGTGTTACAATTGGTGATGTGATTACATTTAAAAAGTAGTTCTCTTTCTTTTATTTATGCGTAAAAAAGAACTTGAAGTTTTGCTTTCCAATGTTGATGGTTTTATTAATCCTAAAGTAAAGTTTGAACAGTATCTAACTAGTTCTTCTATTGTGGCAGATATTATTTGGGATGCTTATCAGAAAGGATATATTGAAGGAAAGGTTGTTGCAGATTTAGGTTGTGGGTCTGGAATTTTTGGTTTTGGAGCATTACTTTTAGGTGCAAAAAAAGTTTTTTTTGTGGATATTGATCCTGATGCGATTATAATTGCAAAAAGGAATAAAATATTTTTAGAAAATAAATTGAAAAAAAATTTTTCTTGTGATTTTTTTTGTTGTTCTGTGCAGGTATTTAAGAAAAATGTTGACGTAGTATTTCAAAATCCTCCTTTTGGAACAAAAGATATGCATGCAGATAGGGTATTTTTAGAAAAAGCACTTACTGTTGCACCACTAGTCTATTCTTTTCATAAATATTCTACCAAAAAGTTTGTTGAGGTATTTGCTGAAGATAATGGTTTTCATGTGTTAGAAGTCTATCGTTATAAATTCCCCATTAAAGCACAGTTTTCTTTCCATCGTTCTCGTGTGAAAGATGTTGATGTTGGCTGTTGGTGTTTGCAGAAAAATTAGGGTTTATATTCGCCCTTTGCATCATTATATTTTATTTTCATTATTTCACTAAACATTTTTATGCTGTCTCTTATAGGCGAAACTGTTGAACCTTTCTGGTCTACCCAGGTAACTGGAATTTCTTTGATCTTATATCCTAATTCTTTTGCAATGTATAGAATTTCTACATCAAATGCGAATCTCTTTAAAGTTTGTCTTGGAAAAATCTTTCTTGCAGCTTTCTTTGTGAACATTTTAAATCCACATTGAGTATCATTAAAATCATGAAGGATCATGTTCTTAACAATTATTGGGAAGGCTTTACCTAGAATTTGTCTATATTTTGGTTGTTCTACAGTTATTTTTGAACCTTCAATGTTTCTTGAAGCAATGGCAATATCATGTCCTGCTTCGATTGCTGCAATAAATTTTGTGAGTTCTTCAATTGGTGTAGCGAGGTCTGAGTCTGTAAAAAGGATGGGGTCATATTGTGCGTTAATCATTCCTAGTTTTACTGAGGAACCTTTTCCCATGTTTTTAGGATTTTGAATGAGTTTTACCCTTTTATCTTTGAATTTTTGGACTATTTCTGATGTATGGTCATTGCTGCCATCGTCTATAACAAGTATTTCGTAATTTGAAAAGTTCTTTTCTAAATATTCAGTGATCTTTATTAGGGTGGGTTCTATACGTTTTTCTTCATTATAGGCTGGTATAACTATTGATAGTTCTTCTCCCATATTTTAGTCTTCTTTTGGTCACTTTAAATGTATTATGTAGTCTTTTTAATGTCTTATAGAAAACTTTAAAAAGGGAGACTGAACTCTAAAAGATATGGAAATCAAAGTTCTTGATAATGAGAAAAATAGATTGCGTTTTGAATTGGTAGGGGAAACACATACTCTTGCAAATTTAATTACAAAAGAGCTATGGAATGAAGGAGATGTTACTGTTTCTGGATATAATTTGAAACATCCTCAGACAAAAAATATTATGATTCTTATTGAGACAACAAAAAAAGATCCTAAAAAAGTTCTTCTTGATACACTTAATACTTTGAAAAAAAGAAGCTCAGAGTTTAATACCCATTTTAAGAAAGCAGTGAAATAAGAAGTTATTTAAAGGTTGTTTTCTATTTCAGATTCTATGCATAATTTTAAGGATTTCTTGAAGAAGAGTTATCATTTCATTTTTCATGATGATTCTGCACTTTCTTGGATTGTGAATATTATTCTTGCATTTCTTTTAGTTAAATTTATTATTTATCCTGGTCTTGCTTTGATTTTAGGAAGTTCTTTGCCACTTGTTGCAGTGATTTCAGGAAGTATGGAACATGAAGGCTTGGCTTTTGATCAATGGTGGGAAGCAAATGGAGCTTGGTATGAAGAGCAGGGAATTAGTAAAGAAATGTTTCAAGAATATAGATTTATGAATGGTTTTGATAAAGGAGACGTGATCGTACTTGTTGGCGCAGAAGAAGTGGTTCAAGGAGATGTTCTTGTGTATAGTTCTGGAACGCATCCTTATCCTATAATAAATAGAATTACATATATAAATGATAATGAGCATAGTTATATTATTAAAGGGGATAATAATGATGTGCCTGATCCATTAGAAGTGTCTGAGGATCAGGTCTTAGGTAAAGCTTTATATAGAGTACCAAAAATAGGCTGGATAAAGATCTGGTTTACTCAGTTATTAACTGGTTTATTTCAAATTTTAGGTTTTTAGGAGGAAAAGAAAAATGTTGTTTTGTCCTGATTGTGGAAGTATTATGAGCCCTAAAGAAGAAGGGAGAAAAACTCTTTTGAGTTGCGTATGCGGTTATTCTCATGTTGAAAAAGAAGATATTTTGATGCGGGAAAGCATGAAAACTTTGAAGAAAATTGAGATTATTGATGATAAATCAAAAAAGGCTTTGCCTAAAACGCAGCAAGAATGCCCTAAATGTGAATATAAAGAAGCATATTTTTGGTCACAACAAACACGAGCAAGTGATGAGGCAGAAACACAATTCTTTGAGTGTGTAAAATGTGCTTATCGTTGGAGAAAATATTAGTTGAGGTGAAAAAGAGGTGATAAAACAAAAGTCTTTTTTTCTTGTTCATATTCTTTTTGGGATTGTTTTTTTGGGATTAGGTATACTTGCTTTTTTTGCACAAATGGGGATGGAATATTTTATCCCTGCAAATGTATTTACTGCTATTTTTTTAGAAGTAATGATCCTGCTTGTAGGAATATTTTTTATTCGTGAAGCAGTGCGTAACAAAGATTCACAAGAGAGATTTGTGCATTTTGTTGTAGGGCTTTCATTATTCTTTTTTGCTGTGATCCCATTGTTGGTTAGTTTGGGAATAATTAAGTTCCTTCCTTATTATATAGATCTTAATATTAGTTCATATATTCTTTCACTTCTCTTGTTATTTGCTGGTGCTTTTATGATAATTGATAGAATTTTTTTAGTCGTTTCGGAATAGCTATTCTTGAGTATCGGAAAGTATAAAAATGGGCATCTTATTTTTCTCTTTATGCAATTGACTTTAGCAGAACCACGACTTTTGAAAGAAAGTATGAATATTATTTCTGAATTAGTAAATGAAGTTACTATCAAAGTAGATAAGGATAAAATTGAGATTATTGCTATTGATCCTGCAAATGTTGCTATGGTTGATTTTAAGTTACTTTCTTCTGCCTTTGTTGAGTATTCTGTGCCTGTACCACAAGAATTGGCTATTAATTTAGAACATTTGAAGCAAGTGCTTAAAAGAGCAAAACCAACAGATACTGTAACTCTTGCTTTAGATGGGGATAAACATAGATTGAAGGTTCTTTTGAAAGCCGAAGGAAATAGAACTTTTAATATCCCTTTAATTACTATTGAAGAAAATGAACAAAAAATTCCAACGTTACAATTTGGAACAAAAGTATCTATGTCTTCTGTTAAATTTGATGATGCTATTGAGGATATGAGTATTATTTCTGAGTCTCTTTCTTTACATAGCTTTCCAGATAAATTTGTGATTAAAGCAGAATCTAATCTGAAAGATGGGATGGTAGAATTGCCAGCTAGAGAAGATATTGTGATTTCTCTTCAAGGTGATGCGGTAAGTTCGAAATATTCTATTGAATATTTGAAAAAGATTTCTAAAGCTAGTAAACTTTCTGATGAAGTTACTTTAGAATTTGGTGCAGATTATCCGTTACGAGCAGAGTATAAATTGATGGATAAATTAAGATTAAGTTTTATTCTTGCGCCTAGAGTAAGTAATGATTAGAAAATTTTGCCTATCAAAATATATCGTTTCTTGCCTTTAGAATATTTATTGAATGACTATAATAACTTTTTTAATACTTTTTCTTATTTTTCTTCCATTTAAAGAGATAGACATAGACTCCTATTGTTAGAAGAATAATGAATCCATAAAAATAAACTTTTAGATTAGAACTACCTTCTTCTGCAGGAGCAAGGGCTTTAGGTTGATCATTTGCTAATTGACAAGCACCTTCAAGGCAACTATTGACGCAAGGTAAAGTTGTATAAGATGCAATGCCTTCTATTGAACAGAAGTATTCTTTGATATTTTCTCCCTCACAAGTATCTTCAAAACTTTTTTCTTGGTCAGCGACTATTCCTGACTCATATTTGTTTTTACCACCATCAGAATCTGAACATTGTGCTGCAACAGAAGTTGTGAATAGGATAATAGTTATGATGAAAAAGATGTATTTCATTGTTTTGTTTTAGGTGCTTGTAATATATAAGTTTATTTCTTTTTCTTCTTTGTTAACTTCTTTTCAATTTTGTTTATATCTCTTTCAATAACTTTAACTTCTTTTTCAATACCCTTTTTGATTCTCTTTTCTTCGGTTTCTGCAAATTTCTTGACAAATGTATATTCTTTTTTCCCTTTTACTGCATGTAAATGGTGTTCTCCTACTGGTTGCTCATAGAAGGCAAGTGCCTTTACCATTTTTGGGCTATATTCAAGACCACGAAATATACGAAAAATGGCTTTGACTCGAGAAATTTTTCCAGCTTCTTCTGCTTCACGAATTATTTTTGCACTTTGTTCAGAAATTTGTGTTCCTTCATGAAGGATTAATTGGAATTGTCGAATTTCTTTTGGGAGTTCTGTGAAAATAAGGAAGGATTCGAAGACTCTGAAGACTAAGAAGAAAGGAAACACTGCTATAATATCCAACCAGCATTCTTTTATGAAGCGGTCTATTTTACGTATTCGCAGATATTTGAAGATAAGATCTAGAACGAATATACTTAAGATACTATAGTCTAGGACATTTATTGTTGTGTGATAAGTGTCTGCAATATCATGAAAGAAAAATTCAATGATAATAATGAAGAATAAAAGGATAACTGCAAAAGGAACAAGCCTATCTATGAGTAGTTCTAGAAATTTATACAACTTTTTCATGAATTAATTTAAATATGTTCATTTTTATAAATGTTACCACAAAGTTTAAAAGATTCTTTATTATTAATAAAGCAATGAAGAGGTTGGTTTTTGTATTTATTGTTCTTTTATTAATTCCCTTTGTGTTTGCAGATGATAATGGCTGTTGCGGGCAGAGTGTTGCCGGGGATACTTGTGTATATACTGTTGAAAGTAATTGTGCAAGCACTCCAGAATATTTTAGTGCTGGAGCTAGTTGTGAAAATAAAGATTATTGCGGTACTGGGTGTTGTGTAACTTCTGAAGGAGGATGTGCTGATGGATCTGGGTATTATAGTTGTGAAGTGGCTGGTGGAGAATATTATGCTGATCAAACTTGTGATGGTGTTTCTGGATGTGAAAAAATTTGTTGTCAATTAGATTCTGATTATTTGTATGTTACTGAAGCTAGTTGTACTTATCAATCTGAAAGTAATGGGATTGAAGCAGTATATAATCCTGTTTCTTCTGAAAGTGAATGTTCTGATCTTGAACATAGTGCTGATGAAGGCTGTTGTGTGACAGATACTCAATGTTATGCTACGACTCAGGGAGATTGTGGAACTTCTACTTTTGATGCTGGTACAGGATATGGTTTTTACACCAATGAAAAATGCAGTGATATTTCAACAGATCTTGATGAACAAGGTTTAGAAGCTGCTGATGTGTGTGATTGTGAGATTAGTGAAGAATATAATGTGTGTGATGGTATAGGGTTGAATGTAATTGAAAAGGATAGTTGTGGTAATGAAGGTGATGTTGTTGATGCGTGTAATTATCCTGAAGAAGTTTGTTCTGATGCGTCTGGTGTTGCACAATGTGTGAGTGCGAATTGTCCAAGTACTTTCTTTTTTCCTGAGGATTCTAGGTTTGCTTCTTTTAATAGTTATCCGGTCTATTATCAAGTTGCTGAAGATACATGGGAGTTGAAAACTTTAGAATTAGGTGGAGATCGAAAGAATGGAGAGAGTTGGTGTATCTATGAATCACCTGTGGGGAGTTTTCGAGATCGTGTGGGAAGTCAGCATTATACTGCAGGATGCAGTGGTGGTGAAGAGTATATAATGAATTGTGCGAGTGATAGATCTGAAGTGTGTATTACGACGTATGATGTGAGTGCTGATATGTTTCGTGCAGGATGTTACGTAAATAATTTTGATAGTTTTTATAGAAAGGATTATCATGAGAGCAGCGAGAATTTAGAAGGTTCTGATGCGTATAATACTAATACTTTTTCTGTCCCTGAGGAGATTGTTGCAAGTTCTACAGGAGATTCTCTTACCGATAGTATGTTCCCTTTAGGTGTTTCTACAGTAACTACAGAGACAGACCCTACTGAGATAGAAGATACTACTGTAGAGGATAGTTGTTCTTATGCAAGTTTCAATTGTCAAGTGATTTATGGGGATGGTGATGTGGCTCCTGATGATAAAAATGGATGGGAGTTGTATGTGAATGGTTATTGTTTGCGTGAAAAATTTTCTCTCCTGACTGCGGATTATTGTGGTTCTCGAGGGAGATGTGGGCTTAAAGAAAATATCTTAGGTGAAAGAGGATCTTCTACTGGATATGAAGTGAGTACAGATTTTAATTCTTTTAATGATGTTGATAAGGTTGGCTGTGGGAATAATTGTTTTAATGCTCAGGAAGTCACTCCTCCTGATGGAGAGTTAGCTGCAGTTACTCAGTGTACAGATAATTCTGTCCTTCCTGGTTCTTATAATAATGATTGTACTTTTTATGATACTGATGAAATTATAGAAGATTATTATGCAGCTGTAGATGCCCAGTCTGAAGAGTATACTATTGTTCCCAATATGATTAGTCCATATATGAGACCGTATTGGGTACAAAAAGAAGAGATTCTAGAGCATAGTGGGGCTTTGTATACAGACTGTATAACTCCTTACCAGCGTATAAGAAATCTTTTGTATTATCTTGGAACGAATGTGGGTGTTGAAGATTGGTATCCTTTAGAATATACTTCACAGGATTGGGCTAAAGATTCAGCTTGTCTTAGTGATTGTTTTGATACTTATGATACAAATACTGATGGAGTTATAACTCCTGATGAGGATATAAATAAGGATGAATATTCTAAGTCTGGGTATAGTACTTGTATATATTATTGTCCTATAGTCGCAGATCCTTATGATAGCAGTTGTTTGGATTATTGTAAAGATTCTCTTTCTTCTCAAGCATCTGCATATGGCTGTTCACAAGATGCAGAAAGTTGGGGAAGTGAAACTGATTCTGAGGTTGCAAAAAACTGTAAAACTCTTTCTCAGGATAGGAGTAGTTGTATAGATACATGTACTGAAAGTGATATTTATTTAGGAACAGTTTTGTTTAATAGTCTTCGAAGTGTGAAACCATGGGTGTATAATGCTGAAGCTTTGCATCCTTATAGCCTTGGAAATTATGGGCCTGATCAAAGATATCTTACTTTGAATGATGGAGATTCTTATGGATGCGGAATGGATAGTAGTGAGTGGAAGGAACAATATAGTAAAAAAGACGATGGTTCATTAAAAAAAGTTGATATTCTTTTTGATTGCAGTCCTTGGGAAGCTCCAAGTGAAGGAGATTGTGGTGCTTGTGATAGAACTTTGGAAGAGGGAGGAATTCTTTTTAATGAAGCATCACAATGTAATTCTTTTCGTTGTGAAAGTTTAGGAAAAAATTGTCAATTTGTGGGATATAATTATGGGACAGGTCATAATAGTTGTGTAGAGCAAGGGAAATGTGATGAGTATTTGCCAAGTCAAATGGCATATGTTGGAGTATATGAACAAGCTTTAGAAGATAGTGGTGTTGATACTTTACTTACGACTGAAGGGATTACAAAAGGATATATTCTTACTGATGTTCCTGCAACAAAAACAATAAATATTGGTTTAGAAACAAATAACTATGGGAATTGTAAATTCGTAACTTCTGAAAATTTAAATTCTTTTGCAGAAGGTTATGGTTTGGATATTAATACTATAAGAATAGGTGATTCTTTTGATTCTGACTTAAGCTTTTATGATGCTCTTCCAAGTAGTATAGAGACACCGATTTGGGATGAAAGAACGTGTACTGAAGATGTAGATTGCGGTAATGATTTTATTTGCAGTGGAGAAATGTGTGTGTGTGATTCTGTA
>CAYHUV010000003.1:0-24138 GCA_964359695.1 Candidatus Woesearchaeota archaeon | reverse complement strand
CGGAAGATTTCCGGAAATTCAGAAATATTTTTGAGCTACGAGTGAAACAATCCAAATCTTTATAAATATTTAACACTTAGATTCTTCTTAAATAAACAGGTGAAATGATTTGAAAAGAGGTTTTATCGTATTTGTATTACTGGTGTTTGTTCTTAGTTTATTTATAGTGCTTTCTCCAGTATTAGGAATCAATGCTTGTTGTGAACAAGATACTGATGGGAATTGGTGCCAGTACAAAGATGAAAGTAATTGTGATGAAAATTATTTGAGCACGTATACTTCGTGTGAACAGACTTCTTTTTGTCAAGTAGGCTGTTGTTATTCTTCTGAGGAAGGTTCTTGTTATAAAAATACGCCTCGAGCTACATGTGAAGCTGAAGAGGATTTTTCTTGGAGTGATTCTTCTGAATGTGCGATTGATCAATGCAACAAAGGATGCTGCGTGATTGCAGATCAAGCTTTTTTTGTGACAGAAGTAAAGTGTAAGAGTGTTGGCGCGGATTATGAAGAAGCTTCTGTGTCTTTTGATGATACGATTGAAACAGAAACAGCTTGCTTGAATTCTGTGAAAAATCTTGATTTTGGTTGTTGTGTTGCTGGAACTTCAGCTATTTTTCAAACTCGAGAAGAATGCAGTGCTGTGTCTACTGAAGTAGGAGTGAATTTTACTGTGGAAGGATTCCATGAAGGAATGTTGTGTTCCAGCGATTTACTTTCTACAGAGTGTGCAAAACAACAATATACTGGATGTTATCAAGGAAAAGTGTATTGGTATGATTCTTGTGGGAATAGAGAAAATATTTATACTTCTGATGCACGAGAATCGTATAACAGTGGATATGTGTTAGATGAAATAGATTCTTGTGTTGCTTCTGGTCCTTATGATTCTTCGTGTGGAAATTGTGATTATGCTGGTGGAATGATATGTGGACCTGATGATAATAATGTAATGGCTGATGGGGATTATACTTGTATTGATTTGAGTTGTGAAGAGACTTATGAGAATGATGCGAGTCCTTTATCTGGGCAAGATCGATTGAATGGAGAAAGTTGGTGTGTATATGATTCTCGACCTGGAGAAGGATTAGATGCGGTCGGATCACGACATTACAGACATCTTTGTATTAATGGTGAAGAGATTGTTGAGCCTTGTGAAGATTATAGAGAACAACTTTGTATGAATGGCGTGTTGAACAATGATGTTTTAGGAAATCTTGAAGGATTGTATCTTTCTGATGGGGATTATGTGGAGGCCGCGTGCAGAGAAAATAGGAATGATTGTAATGCCTGCAATTCACCTGAGAGTTTAAGTGAACGATATGATTGTTGTGTGAATGAAGATTATAGAGATTGTTTTTGGTTAGAAAGCGAAAATGTTCCCTTAGAATATAGTTATTCTACTGATGATACGCCGTATGGGGTATGTTTGCCACAGATTCCTCCTGGATTGAAGTTTTGGGGAGAAACAAGTTCTACTGAAGAAGCGACTGCTGCAACTGCAGAAGAATGTAATGTTGCTTCCACGACTTGTATTGTGACATATCGCATTGGTGGATGGAAGAATCTTGGTACTCTTTTTGGATCTGATAATCCTCCACCTTCTGATGCTTGGGAAATTATAGCAGAGAGTCCAGATGGATGTAAAACCAGAGATTGGTTAGTTACTCAAAATACTTTTTGTAAAGCACAAGGAGACTGTGGTGCATATTATAATTATGTAGGAGAACCTGGATTTGAAGGATTTCGAAGTACGATGTTTGATGAGGAATATTTCTTTGATTTTGATGACTTAGAGGAAAAAGATTTAGGATCTTGGGAATATCTTGTGAATGTTGATGAGACTGATGAAGGAGATGTTTGGAGTGGGAGTAGTCCAAATGTGTGGAAGAATCCTTGGACCTATGCAGCTTTAGCAAGTGTTTTAACAGGTGGAATAAGTAATGCTATTTCTAATAATCAAATAGGTGCTGCAGCAAATTGTGGGGCACAAAAATCACTTGAAAGTCCAGGTCTTGTAGATAAAGATGGGGCGTGTGTTGATGCAGCAAATGCTGATCAAAGGTGTAAAGAGGGGCTTGAATGTATTGGTGAAGTATGTGTTCCAAAAGCAAAGAAAGCTGATACTATTCCTGCTGCTGTTACTGTTGTTGCTACTGTTGCTACTACTGCTACTGTTGATAGAGGGATGTGTAGTGATGCTTCTTATGATTTAGGAGATGGAAAGGATGGTTATTATTATAAATGTGTTAATGGTGGATATAAGGCTTGTAATGTAAAAACTGGGCCTATTGGGGATGTTTTAACAAAGGCTAATGTTGGTAGTCCTCCTGTTAGTTGTGTAGGGATTAGTACAGTTGCTCCTGTTGCTCCAGCACCAGAAGTTCCTCAATATGCTCCTTCTACATCATCTGTTGTAGATGAAGTAAAAGAAAGTGTAGCAGGTCAAGCGAAAGGAGCTGTTATGAATAAAATATTTGATTCTGGCGGATGTTTTCTTACTGGTGCTTTGCCTATCCCAACCAAACTCTTTGGTGGTGCACAGAAAACTATTGTTACGGGAATTGCAAATTGGGTAACATTAATTGCTGGAACATATCTTATTGTTGAATATGCGAATGCAAATGAAACTATGGTAACGTATAATGTGGATTGTAATTTATGGCAGCCACCTACAGGGGGAGATAACTGTGAAGTGTGTAATGATGCATATGCTCCTTGTTCTGAATACAAATGCAGATCTTTAGGAGCAAGCTGTGGGCTTGTGAATGAAGGAACAAGCAATGAGACTTGTGTTTCATTGTATGTAAATGATGTTAACTCTCCTTTGATTAGTCCAAAAGAAGATGGATTAAGTGAAGGGCTTACTCTTAGTGAAACTACAGATGAAGGAGATAAAGGATATGAAATAAATGAGCTTATACCAGCATTTACCCCTGTCACTTTAGCAATTACAACTGATGAACCTGCTTTATGTCATTACAGTTCAGAAACAGGATCAGAATTTGATACTATGGCAAGCACATTTGGGTCAGGTATTTATGCGTATGAGCATAGTATTACTTTTTCTTTAGGAGATGAAGTTACGCAAGAAGAAATTGTTGCATTGACTGGAGGTATACAAACTGTGTACATAAGATGTTCTGATTCAAATGGAAATGCAAATGAGAGAGATTATTTCATTAGATTTACTGTTGATACGACTCCAGATTTGAGTCCGCCAGAAGTGAAGTATACTTCTATTATTAGCGGATCATATATGCCATATAATGCAACAGAAACTGCATTTAGCATTTATACAAATGAACCTGCAACATGTAAGTGGAACAGCAATGATACTGGTTATGAGTTTATGGGCGGGGAAATGACGTGTGCAAATTCTGGATTCCAACAAAGTTCAGAATACTACGGTACGTATGAATGTGCAACAACATTAACTGGAGTTGCTGATGATGAATTGAATAGTTTCTACTTTAAATGTAATGATCAATATGGAAATACCAATGAGGATAGTTTTATCTTTAAGACGAAGCAAACAGAAGGACCTTTAGAAATAAGTAGTTTACTCCCTTCAGGAATATTGTATGATTTGAATGTAAGTTTAGAAATTGAAACAGAAGGTGGAGCAGAGAAAGGGAACTCTGTGTGTGGGTATAGTGTGGAAGAAGTGGATTATTATAGTATGGCACAATTTTTACATACGAATAGTTCTACACATAGTCAGGAATTATCTTTGACTGAAGGAGAATATACTTATTATGTTGCGTGCCAAGATATTGCTGGGAATAGAGCGACAAATAGTACTACTTTCACTGTAGAAATTGATACTGAAGGACCAGAAATTGAAGCATTGTATGTAGATACGATCTATGAAGTACTTCTTTTAGAATTAAATGAAGATGCGACATGTGAATATGCTTCTGATTCTTTTACTTATGGAGAAGGTATTGAAATGCAAGGAGAAGATGGAGATTATGAAGCAAAACTTGAAGCTGCACAATATTATGTGATTTGCGAAGATGTCTATGGGAACCAAGGAAATTATTTCATTGATTTGAGCACGTGGGTGTGAATTTTAGTCTTGGCTGAGGATGTGTTTGACTTTAGAAATAAAGAGCACAGCTTTTACTCGTAGTTGTTCCACTTCAGCTTTCTCGAACTTTGTCTTTGTAGAATATGTTGCATCTTCTCTTTTGTTTTTCGATTCTACATAGAAAAGTATATCCTCATAGTCTAATAATTTAGACAGTAAAATGATGTCTTCTTCGTTTAATCCTTTTTTATAGAATTCCTGGACTAAGATACAGAGTGTTGCAAGATGGTTTTTTGAAGAATATCCTTTTGTTAAAATAAGGGCTAATGAGGCATGATAACATGCATAATAAGATCCTGTAATTGCTCAATCATAGAAACCAAGGGGAATATTTTCAGAAACAAATCTGAGGTTGTTCTCTGCTTTTAGAATATGCCCTTCTATTTCATCGTGATCTTCCTTCTGTTTTTTCAGTATTCCTTGTATCTGAAATTCTTTGATTCTTTCCTTGAGTAGATTTTCATTAGAAAGCAATTGATTTAGTTCAGCTTGTTTCATGATACCTTTGTTTCTTCATACCATTTGATATGGTTTAGTAAAGGATAGCCTGTATGTATTGCCGATTGCAGAACTTTATCATCTTTTTGTTTCAGTTCTTTTAGGAATTCTTTCTGAGTCATTTGAAAGGTACTTATTTTGATGGCATGTAAAGCATCTACTTCCTTTTCTGCATTTTTTGTTTCAATTTTTTGATTTGTGATAAGAAAAATATCCATATCTGATGCTTCTGAATAGTTTTCTTTTGCAGTTGAGCCGAAAAGAAGAGCATATACTGGCTGCTTCCTGAGATTTTTGAAGTAGGTTTCTATTGCTTGTTTTCTTTGTGGAGGTAATTTTTCAAACTTGTTTATATCTAACAAGGTAAAAATAGCATAGACCTTTTTGTTGTGAGTTGTGGAATAGTTTCGCAGGTTTCCTTTTCGTTGAGAGTGTACATATTTTTCTTTTTCTAATAAATTTAAACTGCGGGTAATGCTTTGTCCGTATAAACCTGTTCTTCTTGAGAGCTCTCTTAAGTGAAAACATTCGTTTTTATCTTTATAAAAAATGGACATTATCTTTTCTAAAGCAGGTTTAAGAATTGTTGTCATTTTTTTAATGATTGTTATTATTATGTTAACATTTATAAACCTTGTTCTTTCTGACATAACATTATGGATGTGTGATTTTTTAGAAACTAAAATATGCGTATAGCTGAGCTTAATATTATTCACCTATGGTGACCAACTCAAAAAAGATTTTCTTCCTGCGAAAATGTTGTGTTGAAAATGGAAGAAGTCATCGACAGTATAAGAGATGTTTACATACTAAGAATATGAAAAAAATTATTTCATGCACGGTTGATGTTCTTTCTTTGTATTTTTCCTTAAGACTGAAAGATTTTTGAAAGCTTCTAAAAAGATTTATAAACTTTCTTTCTTTAAGATTATTTTATGAAAAAGAGAGGACAGATTTTAGGACTTCCATTAATACTTTTATTTTCACTCATTGTTGGTGCGTTTATTCTCCTTTATGGAACAAAAGTTATTCTTAATCTTACTGAGGAAGCTGAATATGTTGAGTTTTTGGATCAATTAGGGGATTTAGATACAACAATACAAACTTTTCAGAACTATGATGCTGGTTCTTCTAAGATTTATACTTTAAATCTTCCTAAAGGCATAGAAAGTATTTGTTTTTATGATAGCATGCAGGAAAACTCTTGTAGTTTCAATGGTGAAGATTGTTCTGCAGAATTAGAAGGAGAATTTAATTTAATCTTAGATGAGGAATATAATATTTATATATTCCCCCAAGGCTTATATGATAGAAATCGATTCCTTATAGAAAACTTTCAAACAGAAGATGCAAACCCTGTGTGTCTTTCCAATGGGGGTAGTGTTGCTATTCAATCACAAAAAGAATATGTGGGCATTTCATACTATGAGAAGTAACAAAGGACAAATGTCTTCCAGTTTTAGCTATATCTTTGCTTTAATTATAGGAAGCATTATGTTTATGTTCTTTGTTGGATTTGCATATCAATACTTGAATTTTGCCGGATCACTTTCTGCGGCTGGGCTTGTTACTTCTTTGAATGATGAGTTTGCTGTGTTTTCTGCGTCTGATTCAGCGGAGAAAACTTTAGAATTTTCTTCAAGACTTTCTTTTCGTGTGTATGAAGGTAAATTAACCAGTGAAGGGCAGTCGAAGACTATTGATCATGTGATTTTTGCTCCTTTTGAAATTGATGGGGAGAATATTTTTCTAGCGACAAAATCTTTTGAAATCCCTTATAGGGTTGGAAACTTGTTTTATATTGCTGATGGAAAAACTATGTATGTAGTAGTATATGACTCAAGCTCAGAAGAAGTCATACAGAACTTACAAAGTTCATATAATTCCCTTCCAAGTAGTTTTCCAGTACAGGTTGTTTCTACAACACAACTTAGTTCAGATATGCAAACTCTCTATGAATTAACAGCTTCATATGAAAATGTACGGTTTGTGTTTTTTAGTTCTACAAAAGACTATGAAGACAAAATTGCACAGGTTTTTCCAAATTATGAAATACTTGAAGTGAGCTCTTCCTTAGAAGATTATTCTGCTGGAGAAATAGTTTATCCTGATGGTGAAGAAGTTGTATATATTGGATATCCTCTTTTGATAGGAGCTATTGTTTCTGGAGATGCTTATATGTATACATATAATTTAAACAAAGTCATGGAAAAATTGTCACGTTTGACTAGCGTGTATTATGATAAGACCAAATTTATTGCTGCGCAATTACCTAATTGTGATTATGCTGCTATGAAGACTGCCTTGAATAATTATAAAAGTATTGCTGGAAGTGAAGAATTGAGTTCTTATAGTAGCTTTCTTGCGAAGTTAGAACTGGTAGAAAGTGCAAATAAAGGTCTTGGGGGTGAGTGTCCTGAAATTTATTAATAAGAAAGGGGATGTCCAAATGATGGAAATCTTAATGGTTGCTTTAATTTTTATGGTTGTTTTAGTTGTGGCTATTGGTTTTTATTTTAAATTTTCTTTAGAAAGCACTCAAGAAAAAGGGGAAGATGCTTGTATGGTTTCGAATACTGTTTTGCTTTCTTCTGTTGCTTCTATGCCAGAAATTCAGTGCAGTATGAATGGTAAAAGAAAGCAATGCATTGATACGACTAAGTTGATGGTGTTTGATGCTGGAAGGGAATATGAGGAGTTTTTTACTTCTAATTGTGATCAGAAAGTGTATTTTATTCAGGTTTATCCTGAGCCAGAGGATGTGGAAGAAATATGTATACAAGGGACTTATCCCAATTGTGCAATTTTTCCTTATTATGATCCTCAAATTGAATATAGCTCTTCTATAGTTATATCTACACCGGTTAGTTTGTATTTTCCTATGGAAGATGAATATAGGTTTGGAAGGCTAGTTATTGAGGTGTTGCAATGAAAAAAGGTCAAACTGAAATTATTGGGTTTATGGTGATTATATTACTATTATTTTTTAGTTTGATATTTTATTTTAGGTTTGCAAGTAATGATGATGGGGATTTTCTTGCTGATGCAGAAGAGAATCTTGAAGTCTCCAATCTTTTAACAGTTATGAAGCAATATACACTTTGTGAAGAGAGTTCTTTAGGAGATGCAATTAGAAAATGTACTGAAGGAGGTGGTTTTGTTTGTGAAGAAGATGCCTGCGATATTGTTAGGAGAGAAGTTGCTGTTATTACAGGGTTGAATGGTTGGGAAGAAACAGAATATATGTTTTATATTGGAGAAGAATTGTATTCTCCTGGTACTTGTGTAGGAAACAGTTTTGCAGATGATTATACAACGGCAGGCGTTGATGTGCGATTAGTATACTGTACTTCTTGATAGAAATAATTTAGACATTTATTTTTAAAAAATTCTGAGTTAATAAGTTTAAATCTTGAAAAAAGAGTAATTCTTGCTTATTGTTCCTCTTAAGAAGTATCATGCTTTGGTCGTTATCTCGATGAATTTTTGACTTTTAGGCTTATTTTTTGTTTGTAAATTGAGTAGTAGTAACTTTTTGAGGTATAGATCTGAGCTCTATAGTTAAAATCTAAGCCTTTAAACTCTATAATTCATTGTTTTTAGAAGGATTATATATCCTAAAATGAATAAATCTTTATAAATAGCTATTCGTGTTTTAGTCATACGTTTAGACAATAAACGAAAGTGACTTTGATAAAAACAGTGATGACCTTAATGCACAAGAATAAAAATTTTTGTGTACAGAAATACAATCACACACAGGGAGGTGTTGTGGAAAATGCAAGAACAATTTATTAGAAAAACTATGAAAAAGGTGGCAGCTATAGGTACTGGTGTTGCTATGGTAGGAGCAACATTAACAGGCGCAATGGCTGTTGACTTAGCAGATTATCCGTCTCCGTTCGTTGTAGATGGTGTCTATGATGATACAAACGCTTTAGTTGTAGGAGATGACGCAGACGCAGCAGATACTTTAGGACTTGTCGATATTGCTTCTGGATTACAGTTTGAATCCAAAACAGCAGTTGAAAGCGATAGTACAACAGTATCTGTTACAGGTGGAAAAACTGAACAAGTTGCAGCACATTTAGGATTGTCAAATACAACTTTCTTTGATACAACTTTACAAGATGATGATGTATCAAATTTGTTTGATGGTGAAATAACATTCCAAGGAACTGCATACGATACTTCTGAAGAACTTCAAATTTTGGATAGAACAGATCCTTCTGTTGAAACAAGTTTGACTAGTTCTGATGATGACTATAAATCAGATGTATATTTGGAAGTACGTTCAAGAGATATGATCAAATTTAACTATAAATTTGATGAAAGTATCAACTTGACTAAAACAACCACTGCTGACCCTTTAAGTGTTGAGTTTTTAGGTGATGCTTTAAAAATTACAAGTATAGATACTGCAGGAAATAAGTTCACAGCTTATGTAGGTGAAGAATATTATTTGGGTGCTGGTGAATCTGCTGATGTTGAAGTTGATGGTTCAATAAAAACTGTTACTTTAACTGATGTATCTAGTAGTTCTGCAGTAATTGATGTAGATGGGGAAAGTAAAATTATCTCTTCTGGATCAACATCTACTGTAAATGGTGTAGAAATCACTGTTGATAGTGTTTTTAGTCGAACTGAAAGAGAAGAATCTTCAGCAAACTTGGTTATTGGTAAACAGTCTTCTGAATCATATACAGATGGAGATGCTTATATTGGTGAAAATACCGATACTCCTAATTGGGTATGGAACTTAGAAGGACTTGCAACAGTTGGAACAGCAATGAATCTTTCAATTGAGAACGATTTTGTCTATAATACAATATCTAATAATGTTGTTGCTGTAGGAAGTTGTATTGACTTACCAAATGACTATGTGCAAATCTGTTTCGATAGTTTAACTGTTGATGAAGATGACTATGCAACATATACTTTTGAGTTAGATACATCTACAGATTTGTCAAGGCCTTTTGCTGGAAACACTTCAATACCTGCAATTCACATCTATACAAGTGTGAGTGAGGGAATTGAGTTGAGACCTCTTACGACAGCTAACTCTACAGGAGTATATGGGAACGTTTCTAGTGCTCAGAAAGTGAAAGATGTTTGGTTGTATTCACCAACAAACGGAACTATTAGCAGTATTTCGAGTGATGGCAATTTAACTAGTAGCAGTTTTAGTAGTAATGTAATTGGGATATTCTATAAGGATACTTCCAATTCCCAAATGAAGTACTTTGGTCAATTGTTCACAAATCTTTCAGGACAAGAAATCTTACGTATTAATTATGGAAATACTAAAGATACAAATCTTGTTTTGAGAACAGGAACAACTGGTGGACTTAATGGAAATAGGGTTAACTTGTCTTTAGCTATAACTGCTGATACTAGTACTGATATACCTGCAGGGTATGATAATATTAGTATGGGTTGGGGAACAGTTTCAGGTACAAATCTTCAAATAGATAGTTTAGGGGATACAAGAAGTACTGAAGAAGCAAACGAAATCCAATGGGGTCTAGCAGCATTAAATGTTGGAACAAAAGATGAAGACCATAGAAGTGTATATGGGATTATTCTTAACAATCCAAAGTCTAATGGACCAAGTGATAGAGTTAAGCTAAGTATTCCCGGAGATATGGTTAAAGCAAATATTGTTGTTAAAGGAACAAGTTCTACTGTAACTGGTGGAGATGTTTCTATGTAGCAGTAGAAGTTACTCCAGTAACAAAGTTGGCTTCTGAAGTAAGTAGCCCTGAAGACTACAACTTGATCCTTGTTGGAGGACCTTGTGCAAACACCCTAGTAGAAGAATTATTCGACTATACTTGTGATGGTTGGAGCTTTGAAGAAGGGGAAGCAGTAGTTAAATTGGTTGACAATGGTGAAAAAGTTGCTCTATTAGTTGCAGGAACATCTGCAGATGATACAAGAAGAGCTTCTAAAGCTATTGCAAGCTATACAGACTACGAATTCAGTGGAACAGAAGCTTTAGTTAGTGGAACAAGCTTGACTGACATCGATGTTAGTGCAGTAAGTTCTTCTGAAGAAGAAGAAGTTGTAGCTGAAGAAGAAGTTGTAGTATAAAGGTATAACTCTTTATTTTTTCTTTTTTTTTATTTCTGTTTTGGGATCCGAATACCCCGTAGCTCTGCTAGGATAGTTCTTCTGTTGGACAAAACTACTTTGTACTTATAGAGCTTATACCTTCTGATTTTGACTACTTGGACAGATGGACAGGTTTGGCACGCGTCCGCGCCAGATTTATAAAGAAAGATTCTTTAGAACTTTTGTTGTTAGGAAGAGAAGAAAACATGGAAAAAACTAAAAATGCTTTAGTAGTCTTTCAAGACAAAAAAATCCGACGAATTTTGCATAATGGAGAATGGTATTTTTCTGTAGTAGATGTTGTAGAAGCATTAGCTGAGTCTACAAATCCTAGAAACTATTGGAATATGCTCAAAACAAGAGAAATAGAGAATGGAATTGAGTTGTCCACAAATTGTGTACAACTGAAATTACCTGCAGCTGATGGAAAAAATTATGAAACAGATTGTGCAAATACAAAAGGTATCTTTCGAATTATTCAATCAATTCCTTCAAAACATGCAGAACCTTTCAAATTATGGCTAGCTCAGGTTGGTTATGAACGTGTACAGGAAATTGAAAATCCAGAACTTGCACAGCAAAGAATGAAAGGATTGTATAGAGCAAAAGGTTATTCTGAGGTATGGATTGAAAAAAGAGTGCGAGGAATTGTTATACGAGATGAACTTACTGATGAATGGAAGAAGAGAGATGTGCTTGAGGAAAAAGAGTATGCTATTCTTACTGCAGAAATTTCGAAAGCTACTTTTGGGATGACTCCTCGTGAGTACAAAGAATTGAAAGGATTGAAAATGGAAAATCTCCGTGATCATATGGATGACCTTGAACTGATCTTTACTATGCTTGGTGAAGCATCTACAACGAGAATTGCAAAAGATAAGGATGCTCGTGGGTTCGTAGAAAATAAAAAAGCTGCAAAAGAAGGTGGCTCAGTGGCTGGTGTTGCAAGAGTAGAGCTTGAAAAGAGAAGTACAAGAAAAGTTTCTACTCCTGAGAATTATCTTTCTGAACCAGAGAAAAGCAAAAGGAAAAAGCTTGAAGATAAAAAGTGAGTTTTTTTGAAATTTTCTACTAATTACTAACTTATGGAATTTGAAGAATCTATTGTTTTTTAATTTTTGCAGATGGAAGAATATATAAGTAGCATTCTTGAAGTGAAAGTTGATCTTGTTACAAAAAGTGCCTTGAAACCATATATAGAAAAACACATTCTTAAAGAAATAGTTGCAATATGAATTTTTCTCAAAAAGATATTTAAACTCTAAAGAAATATTTTCTTTTTATGAAGGAAGTTTATTATAAGGAAAAGAAAGCCTCAATATGGAAAAATAAAAAGTTTCTTAATATCTTAATGGGTTTATTTATTATTTCTATTATGGTTTTTAGTGTGTTATACTATGGATTAGATACTAGTGGAAAGAAGGAAGTAGAATTTCGAGGATTAACTTTTATTGAGACGAATGTAGGTTGGCAGGCATATACCAAAGGGAATCAAAGAATTCTGATTAGTAGTAATCCTGAAGAGCTTGGAGATGTCTCTTTTGACTCAGTATCTTTATCCTTTTTACAAGGCTTAGGAATACAGAAGATTTACTTTAGTGTGAATCCTGAGAATGATATGTCCGAAGCTTTATATGATTTTCAAAGAAATATCCCTCTTTCAGCAGGGCTTGTTGTTGCGTGTTATGAGGAGAGTATTGCATGCGCAAAAATGCCTATAAAGACTTGCGCTGATACTGCTATTGGGATTGTAGTTGTTGTCTTTAAAGAGGCAAATGAAACGTCTGTTGTTATTGATGGAAATTGTTTGAATATAGAAGGGAAAAATTTATTAAGTATTACCGATAAACTCATCATTGATCAATATGCCGACGAATGATACAACTAACTATTTTATTCTTTTTCTTATAGGGATTTTGCTTATAGGCGGGTTATATGTTGTTTTTAGTAAGCCAACTACTTTAGTACAAGAGAATTATCAATATAGCAATGGACAAACAACATTTAATGTGAGTAAAGTAAGCGATATAGAGACTTATATCCCATTGAATATAGGGACTTTGGATACTATAATTTATACTCTTGCTTTGCGAAATGATCCTCTTTCTTTAGAAGATATTCCTGTTGAGGGAATGGTCAATACAAGAATTTTTGGTGATGAAGAGGTGTATGTGACTATTAATCCTAATGCGAATCTTAGTTCAAAAACAACAATTGCGGCTTTGGAGATAGATAAAGTGATTGATAATGATTATCTTTATAGTATTCCTGTACATAGTGCGATGACACAAGAGAATGTGCAAGGTTATCCTGTAAAATCTTGTTATGATGCAACTGATGCAAGTACAGTTATCTGGTTAACTCTTGGTTCTGAAACAAAAGTTTATACTGAAGAGTATTGTATAATCATTGTTGGTACAAATGAAGATGAAATTATTCGTGCAGCAGATAGGTTCATATATCAATTATTAGGCATTATGAAATGAGTCATTATTATTCTTCAAAACAAGAAAGTCCATTAGATTTGAAAAAAATAGATGTTGTTTTGCGTGGAAAAAGTTTTTCTTTTTTTACAGGCTCAGGGGTTTTTTCTAAGGATAAAGTAGATTATGGGACTCAGGTTTTAGCAGAGTATATGCAGATTTCAAATACAGATACTGTACTTGATTTAGGTTGCGGAATTGGAATCATAGGAAGGGTTGCAAACACACTTACAAAAAAGAAGATTGTTCTTGTAGATGTGAATGAAAGAGCAGTTGCGCTTGCGAAAATGAATACTAAAGATTTAGAGAATGTTTTAGTGCTTGTGAGTGATGCATATCAAAAATTGAAGGAAGACAAATTTAATGTGATTCTCTTGAATCCGCCACAAAGTGCAGGAAAAAAACTTTGTTTTCAGATGATTGTAGATGGAAAAGAACATTTATTATCTGATGGTAGTATTCAAGTTGTTGCAAGACATAATAAAGGCGGAGAAACACTTTCTCTTTATATGAAAGAAGTATATGGGAATGTAGAAACTCTTTGTAGAAAGGGTGGATATAGAGTGTATAAATCTGTGTTTAGGGAGTAAATTGTTGTATTCTTTCTAAGGCTCTTTTGTCGTGCCTTATTCGTATAACCTCTTCAGGTTGATGCAAAGGAATAATAAATTCTGAAAGAGATATTTCTGTTACTCTGTTATTATCTCTGATTCCTGCATAGATATTATTAAATCTAGGTCTTATATAGCTTCCAAGAAGATTGAGTCTTTCAAGAATAATGCTTTGATAATCTGGATCTGTTTCAATAGTAAACTTAGGGATAGAAAATATACCTGTCCTTTCTTCTTCTTTCTTGAACCAAACATAACCTAATTGATGTTGTCTCCATCTTAGCACTTTTTCTTCCCTGTGTTCAATATAATTCCAGAAATAAAGTTGCAGTGCTGCATCTGAATGAATATAAAACTCGTTATCTGGGCTGAGGATTATGCTACAATCGTTTATTTCTTCTTTAGCCAACCATTCATTTAAAGGAAGATCTTTTATTTTTTCTAGTCCTTGTACATTTCTCCATAAATTTGTCAGGTCCATACTTTTTATAGTTTAACTTCCCTTTAAAAATCTATGCACTTTTTGCGTAGATTCTTTCTTGGATGATTTTTCTGTTTTCTTTGAAATTTTTCTCTAAAATATAACTTCTAAATTCTTGTTCAGAAATTTTTCCTTGCATGCGGGCGTCTATTTGGTGTATAATTTCTATCCAGGATTTGATTTCTTTTTGGAGGATAAGATCTATCTCAGAGAAATATCCTGCTTTGCTCTTTGCTTTTGCCATGAATTTTTGGACTATTCTTAGAATGTCTTTTTTGCTTTCTTGCAATTGATTTAAACGTACTCTTTCACTGTCTGTAGAGTCACAATTTACATGTAAAATGCCTCTTTGATTCTCTAGTTCCATGAATATTTCTAGAATCTCTGGTTTGAATTTTTCCCATTCTTTTTGCTGGAGTTGATATTTTTCTGTGCCTTTCACTACTCTGGTTTTTTGAGTGAGTTTAATTCTTACTCTTTGTACAAGAATATTTACTTCTTCTTTAGAAAGCTTTCTTCCTTGTCTTTTGATTTCTGTTTCTGCGAGAGAAAGGAATGCTTTTTCAAAGCTAGAACGATCTTCTGGTTGAATGATTAAAAATTTCTTAGTTTTCTTTACAAATTGCAAGGCTGTTGTTGCATCATAGTTTGAAGAAAAAATGTTTGTAAGCCAATCAAAAAATCCCATATTTATTTAGAAGTGTTTTGTCTTTTTAAGCTTTGCTTCTTGTAGACTGAAAACTTTTCTCGAAATCATTTACATAATCTTTGAAATCTAAAGCAGAAATTTTTTTATCTAACCTACTATTAATCTTTTGTGAGAATCCTGCCCAACGAGTTATTTCTAGTTGATAAGCTCTTTGTTGTTCTGTTGATAATCCACGTGATTTTATTTGTGTAGAGAGTTCTTGTATAATCTTTTGGATGTTGTCTTGAGCGTTTTTTAGTTTTAAATTTCTAACTGAGCTTAGCTCTCCTTCAGAAAGTAGAGGGTTTGTTGTTGTTTTTAGGACTTGAAGTTGTTTGTTTAAACGATCGTAGATCTCTCGAGATAAGATGCCTGTTGTTCTTGGCATACTTTCTTCAGCATAATATTTTTCTACAAAAGTTTCTGTACTTGTTTCTTTAGTATTATTCCTCGTCTTATGACGGGCTTGAATACGTGCACGATGTGTTAATCTTTCTACTTCTTCTATGGATAACAAACGCCCATGTTTCTTCATTTCTTCTTCTGCGAGGTCTAGAAAAATATTGTCAAAGCCATGTTCTGTTTGAACTTCGTGATAGTCCCTTTTTACATATCTCAAGGCTTTTTGAGGATTAAATTTATCTACAGAAAACGTACTTTCCAACCAATCTGAAAATGTCATGTTTTGTTTTTAGAGATTCTGCTTTTTAAAGATTTGTGCACCCAAATATTTATTATCCCCCGCGATCTTTCTGTTTCTATGAAAAAAGAGCTTTTTTCCATTTTGCAATGTCCTCTTTGTCATTCTGTTCTTGAAGAAAAGGAAATGTTTCTGCGATGTGTTCTCTGTAAGAGGAAGTATTCTTTTTTAAATGGTGTTCCTGATTTTCGTTTTTCTTCTCCTGGTTTATTTGCACGTTTTCGAATAGAATATTTTAAATTGAAGGAGTTCTTTTATGCACACAGCTGGAAGGAGATATTTGCATATATATTTCATTCACAAAATTCACCCCATCAGATTGCTATGGGTGCTTCTTTAGGAGTTTTTCTTTCTATTATTCCTAGTTTTGTTTTAGGTGCAATACTTGCACTTTTTATTGCTTGGAGAAAAAAATATCATTTACCGGCTACTTATTTTGGAACACTTATTGTGAATCCCTTTAATGGGGCTTTTGTATATTTTGTAGATTATAAAGTTGGAAAGTTTTTTTTAGGGGGAGAACAAGAACTTTTTCCTTTGTCTTTTTCTTCACTTCCTGATATTGGTTTTGCATTGTATTTAGGGGGATTTCTGGTCGGATTAGTAAGTGCTTTGTTAGTTTATATTGCTGTCTATAGCTCTGTACATGGTTATAGAAGGTTTCGTCGAAAGAAGGAATAAGTTTTTAAAGGTCTTCTTTATATTTTTTCTTTAGGCCGTGGTGGCGCAATCTGGTACCGCGCAGGTCTTGAAAACCTGTTTCCGAAAGGATATCTCGGTTCAAATCCGAGCCACGGCGTTTTTAGTTCATTTTTTTATGCTTAGAGAATGTAACTTGATAGTGTGCTAATCTCAAAAGCAATTTCCACAAAGATATCTGGGTTCAAATCCAAGCCTTAGCGTTCATAATATTTATAACTGCTTATTTTTGATTTTTTTATATGCACATTGCCATGATTGGGACTTTTTATGCTCCGACTATAGGAGGTGTAGAAAAAGTAATACAGGAATTAGCTGAGAGATATGTTAAAGAAGGACATGAAGTGCATGTTCTTTGTAGTGATTCTGATAAACATCAAAGAATAAAAAATAAATATGAAATGATCAATGGAGTGCATGTGCATCGTTCACGTTATTGGTTGAAACTTTCTTTGAACACGTATATTTTTCCTGGATATTTATTGGATCTTCTTTGGCAGAAGTATGAGGTTGTGCATACGCATGTATCCCAGAAGGATTATGTTCTATTTGCTGGGCTGATTACTTTCTTGAAAGGAAAGAAACATATACATACAACTCATTGCCCTTGGACAGATAAATTTAGGCCGTTTAGCGTGCGTGTTCCTTTATTTTTTATGGAACTCTTTGGGAATGCTTTGAGTTATCTTTTTTGTAAGAAAATTATTGCTATAACCCCTTGGGAAGTGCCTATATTAAAAAAATGGACTTCTGAAAAGAAGATTATTCTTCTTCATAATGGGATGGATAGTATTTTGTTTACTCATGTGAAGAGAAATACTTTTAAGAAAAAGTTGGGGATTAAAGGAAAGATGGTTTTGTTTTTTGGGAGATTGCATCCTACGAAAGCACCAGATAAATTTGTGGAACTAGCTCATGCAATTTTGAAAGAAAGAAAAGATATTGATTTTGTTATTCTTGGTCCAGATGAGGGTGAAATGCAAAGAGTGAAAGAACTTATTGGACGAGAAAAACAGATTCATGTGTATGGTGCTATTTATGGAAAAGAAAAGATTGCAGAGATGTATCAGGCTGCAGAGATATATGTACTTCCTTCATATAGAGAAGGTTTACCATTAACCCTTTTTGAAGCGATGGCTTCAGGTTTGCCTATTGTTGCGACTCCTTGTAATGGTGTCCCATATGAAATGGAAGAAGGAAAAAATGGATTTCTTGTTCCTTATGGTGATGTTGTCTTATTGAAAAAAAGAGTATTACAATTAGTTGATGATCCCGCATTAACAAAAAAAATGGGTAATATAAATAAGAAAAAGGTTCAAACATATACATGGGATAGTATTGCAGAAAAAACCTTTACGATCTATGAAAGATAAATTTATAATGTTGCTTTCTTTTGGATTGTATTGTGAAGAGAGAAACTTTTGTTGTAATAGGAGTGATACTTTTATTTCTCTTAGTTGCTTTTGTTTTTTTTAACACATTTTCTTATAGTGGTTTTGCAACAGGTAATGCTAGTTTTGGGTTTCAAAATCTTGCTCCTGTATGGAGTACAATCCCAAATCAATCTTGGGCTAAAAATACTCAGATAAGCCTTAATTTAAGCAATTATTCTTCAGATCCAGAGAATTATAATCTTACTTATGGGTATACTATTCCTGCAAATATTACTGTGAATCTTTCAAGAACGAATCTAACTCTTATTCCTGATAATGGTTTTGCTGGAAATAGGACTATTACTTTTAGTGCTTATGATTATGTAAATTTGGTTTATAGTAATGCGGTCTTTCTGACTATAAACTCTTCAACTAATGTTTCCTCTGATACTGTGAGTAGTAGCTCTGGAAGTTCTAGTTCTTCTAATAAGGATAGTACAAGTTTTTTGGATTCTAATGAGAGTGAAGAAGAGAGAATATATTTATCTCCTGAGTTAAGTGTTTCTTGTAAAAAGGAATATCTCTTTTTAGATGATCTCTCAGAAGAAAATTATTTAGATCTTGTTTTTTCATGTAATACTTTTTATTTGGGTTATCAAGAAGATATTTCTGAACATTTAGCAAATCTTTATTTTGTTTTGATTAATAAGAATGAAGGATTAGTAATATTTGATTATACTGATAATGAAGGAGTAATTAATCAGGTGGTTCTTTCTAAAGGGCAGAATGTTTCTTTAGATATAGATGGAAATGGTCTTTTTGAATATTTTATTCGTTTAGAATCTATAAATAATGATGATTCTATTAAGCTATATGTAGAAAAATTACCTTGGATATCATTTGCTTTATTTGCTCCTCTTATTTTAGAAGGTTTAGAACTTTGGCAGATCATTGTTTTAATCTTAATCTTAATTACTCTTTTTTGTTTTATCTTCTATCTTTATAGCAGAAAGTTATTTAAGTAAGCCTTTTATTTAATTGAAGATGATGAAGAATTATTTTGATTATAGTATTTTTTCTAATTTAATTTTGTTGTTATTGATATTATGTTTTTTTGCCCCTAGTGTTTCTGCACTTCTTATTTCTCCAGCAGTATTAGATTTAGAATATGAAGAAAATGGTATTGTTGAATTTGATGTTACTGTTGTTAATGATATTTCTCAGGATATAATTATTGTATTAAGCTATGAGAGTTTTGAAGGGAAAATTGATTATACTGAATATTTTACTGCTGATGGATATCCTGCAAATAAAGTGCCTATTCTTTCTGGGACAGAACAAGAAATACATTTTACTATGACTTATCCAGAGTTAGAAAAATTTGGTGATATCCGTTTTGCATTTATTCGTTTTTATCAGGTGCCTTATGATACAAGTGCAGATGTCGGCGCTACAGTTGCTTTGCTTCTTCCTATTGATACTGTTATTCCTTATCCTGAGAAATATGTTAAAGTAAGCATGGAAGATTTTGGAACTGTAGCTCCTGATGATAGTGTTCCTTTGGAAGCAACCTTGACTAATCTAGGACAACAGTTTATAAATAATTTAGATGGATATTTTGTTTTGATAAAGGATGAAACTACAAAGACTGTGCCTTTTGATTTTGGATTAACATTATTTTTGCAAAATGAAGGGAAGACTGTTACTGGAACATTAGATACAAATGGAATGGAAACTGGTAAATATGATGTTTTTGTTTATTTAAATTATGATGGTGAAACGAAAGAATCAAGTTCTGTTTCTTTGATTATTGGTGAGAAATCTGTAGAAGTTTTAGAAATATATCCTGAAACATTTGAAGCAAAGGCTACAACACCAGTTACAATTACCCTTTTGAATTTATGGACAGAAGATGTTTCTCCAGCTATTTCTTTACAATTACTTTCTGCTGAGGAAAAAGTGATTCAGAGTTCATATTTTGGTATTTATACTTTGCCTGTAACTGAAGAAAAGAAAATTACTGGGAATCTTAATTTAGAAGAAGTAGGATTTGGTGTATATACTCTTCGTACTATTGTGAATTTAGATGGGGAGGAAATTATAAAGGATTTTCCGGTGACAGTACTTGCTGGTCAAGGTGTAGCTCAAGCACCTGAATGGAGTGGTTCTTTGGTGTATATTGTTGGCTTTGCACTTTTAACTGTTATCTTACTTTTGGTTATTTTTTTCTTTTGGTATAGAAAAAATAACGAAAATAATTGAGGGCTAATAACATGAGATTATATAAAATGGAGAGATTAATTCTTCTATTAGTCTTAGTTTTATTAATATCTCTGAGTCTGTCTTTTTATTGGAGTTATTTTTCAGTCCAAGATATTGTTACATATAAGATGGATGCTTATATTGCTGAGCCTGGTAATGCTGGTTTTAATTTAGACCCAGATAAATTACATTTTGGACTTGTTGCAATTAATTCGCCTTATGCTTATAGAGAAGTTCTTTTTACTAACCCATATAATGAAACTGCACAAATTAATGTCCGTGCAGAAGGAGAAATGAAAGATTATATTAATTATATATACCAAGGAGTAGCTTATGAGGATCCTTATTCTTTTACTTTAGAAGCAGAGCAAAGCATACCTCTCCGGGTAATATTTTCTTTTAATCAAAGCGAAGTGGAAGTTGGGCAGTATTTTACAGGGGAGTTAAAAATTATTTCTAGAAAGACTCTTTTTTCTTAATTATTTTTTAGGAAAGTTTTTTATAGATTGTCTTCTAGGTTTAGACTATGAAAAAAGTGAACATTCTTTTAATTATTTTGTTTTTGTTTTTGTTTGTTCAATTTTTACAGGTGCTTACTAGTGTGCATGTTTATAATAAGTTAGAATATCTGGGAATGACTACTGAGGTTGGAACTGTTTCATTAACTAGAGCTGGAACTGCAGGAATTAGTCTTGGTGATGATGTTATTTCTTTTGGTTCCGGTTATTATAATGGGTCTTGCTTTTTGCCTTATGGGCAATTAAATTCTAACCTTAGTAAAAATTGTTGGGTGAATGTAAGTGCTTTTCCTAGTTCTGAAGATGTACATACGCTTACAAATTCTGGAAATCTTGTTATAAATATAACTGCTTCTTTAGTGAATATGACTGATGCAGAGATGTTTTTTTGTAATACAGAACAAGGATGTAATGCAAGTCTGGATTCAGAAATTTTGATACAATCTTTAGATCAAGAGGAGGGTTCTTGTTCTGGATTGACAACAAGTCTTGAAGCGCTTGCAACGAATAGTAGTAATTTGAGTGTGAGTGTGTGTGATAGACTTGATTTTCAAGATAGTAATGATAGTCTTAAAATGTATTTAGAATTGCATGTACCTAAAGATGCAAGTACTGGAAATAAAACTCTTTTCTTGAGTTATGTAGCTGTTGCAACTTAAATTTACAGGTCTCCTGTAGAAAACAGAAGAATTCTAAACCATTGGGTTAAGAGTTTTGTTTACCACAAAATATTGTCAAAATTGAAAGTTGTAAAGAGTGTAAGCAATACAAGGTTCTTTATTTTGATCTCACATTTATAGAAATGTTCTAAAGGGCTAGGAAAGATATTTAAATAAGCTAATCTTTGTTTTTTATATGAAAAGAAAAATGATTTCAAGAAAAATTCTATATATTAATATTGTTGTTATCTTAATTATTATTTTAGGTGGGTTATTTGTTTTTCAGATAATGGGGAATGTACAGCCTGTTGTAGAAGTGGAGAATAGCGATACATCTGGGACTGTGGGGATTATAATTGATGAACAGCCTAGTCTTGAAGGTAGTTCTGCTACTACTGGGCAAGTTACATTGACTATTGTTGATGAGAAGGAAAAGTAAACTATGGGAAAAAGTAAAGGCGATTCAACATTAGTATTATTGTTGAGTTTAGCAATTGTTTTTTCCATTGGTGGGGTTGTGTTAAATTATATGTTACTTTCTTCTATTGATGTGCCAATTATAACTTTTACTGGAAGGGTAACTGATAGTACTTCTACAGTTACATTGACACAGGCTGGAAGTGCAGGTATTACTATGGCTGATGCGGCAATCGCTTTTGGTTCAGGATATTATAATTCGTCTTGTACTACAGGTGGTTCTGAATTAGATTCTAACAAAACTTATGGTGGTTCTGGTACTAATGATCAAAGAATTACTCCACAATGTTGGATTAATACTACAACATTATTTAGTAATGTGGATGATAGTCACGCAATTAGAAATAATGGGTCTGTGAAAGTAAATTTGAGTGCTTATGGAGACAAACTGGATGGAGAAACTTTATTTTGTGGTAGTGCAGGTGGGTGTCCTTTTACTACAGTTGCAGGAGTAAGTTTGCTTTCAGAAAATGGTGAAACTTCTTCTTGTACATCAACTTTGACTACTGGATTTGAAGTATTGATGACACAGGATACAAATTTAACTGTAGGTCTTTGTGATGCTTTGGATTTTCAGGATACTTCGGATGAAATTGAAGTATCTACGAAAATAACTGTGCCTAAGGATGCAACTGCTGGAGCGAAAACACTAACCATTACATACCAAGCGGCGGCTGTATAATCTTTTTTAGTTAGATTTAAAAAGTTCTTTGCTTTTATTTTGGTTATGGATGCTTTTGTTCAAAAAATTAAGGATTATATTAATGTATATAAAAAAGGGGGATATAGTGATGAGAATATTCATATTGCTTTGTTAAAAAGTCAAATTTCTCCTGATCTTATTGAACGAGGTTTTGAATCTTATAAGAGTTCAGTTAGGTCTAATATTAGAAACTGGATATTTTTTTTTCTAGGAATAGGGATATTTTTATTTCTTCTTTTTTTTCTTTTTTTTATTATGAAAGAATCTTTTTTTATCAATTTAGATTGTAATAATGGACAAGATTGTCCTCAAGGTTCTTTTTGTTCTCAGGGAATCTGTGTAGAACAGATAGGTATGTTAAATTGCCAAATGGAAAATGATTGTGGGTTGGGATATAGTTGTTATAAATGCATAGAAGAAATTTCTTAAAATTTTAAAAAAAATGCGCTGGCTGGGAATCGAACCCAGGTGACCTGCTTGGAAGGCAGGAATTTTAGGTGACTTTTAAAGCCTCTACCTCTAAATTACCAGCGCACAGGTATTTTTGATTTTTTTCTCTTTATAATACTTTTTGTGTGAAAAAGAAAATGTTTAAAAAGGATAGTGTATTGTTTTTATTATTGAGGTGTATGGTATTGATTGATCAAGGGGTTGTTCGTTTTGTTCAAAATGCATTACAAAAAGGAAGTTCTCGAGCTGAAATAGAACAAGTTCTTTCTCAAAAAGGATGGAAAGCTGATCAAATACAAGATGCATTTGCTGAAGCTAGCCGTCCTTCACCTTCTCTTGGTATGCCTAGGAGCAGTGTAAAACCTTCTTTAATGAATATGCGCACGCTTCTGATTATTCTTGGAGCTTTATTTTTGCTTGCTATTCTTGGTGTTGCTTATGTATTCTTGGCACCTAGTGAAGAATGTTCTTCTGATTCTGATTGTGCACGAGGAGAAAGTTGTGATGATGGTACGTGCGTTGTTGATGAAGGCTGTTCTTCGGATGATGATTGTGGTCGAGGCGAAGAATGTGATTCTGGTGAGTGTGTAACTGCTGTTGAAGAAGAGGTTGAACCTGTTATTGAAGAAGAGCCTGAGTGTGCGGATGATTCTGATTGTTATGATGGTTTTGGATGTTCTATAAGTGGAAGTTGTTATGATTCTTGTACTTCAACGAGTGGATGTGCTGATGATTATGAATGTGATTCTGGTGTTTGTGTGGAGGAAGCAGATGCAAGTAATGCAACTAATGCTTTGGAAGATTATGAAGTTTTGGAAATAGGAGTATCGGATTTTAATTCGCTTTCATATCCATTATTTAATGTGAATTATACGAATGTTGGAGATGCGAGTAGTAGCACAAAACCTGCACTAGGATGCTTTTTATCTTTTGAGAATGGAACTTTTTTGAATAGTAGTCTTAGCTATGTTAATTACCTTGGTGTGAATGAGAGTTGGATTCAAGCTTGTGAGACTATATATACGACTCATCTCGTTCCTGAAGTAGAGACTTATACAAGTGTGAATATTAATGTGAATGCAACAATTAATTATTATAGAAATGTTTCTGAGACTAGTTATAGTAATAGTCTTGTTCAAGTGTTTAATGTTTCTTTATTTAATACGACCCTGCTTTCTAGCACTGCTTGTACTTCCAGTAGTAATTGTACTGCTGGCTATGATTGTTCCATTGTAGCTTATTGTTTTGATAGTTGTACGGAGTATGGAAGTGAGTGTGCTTCTGGGTATAGTTGTAGCAGTGGAAGTTGTGTGAGTGATACTGCTAGTACAC
>CAYHUV010000002.1:0-28296 GCA_964359695.1 Candidatus Woesearchaeota archaeon | reverse complement strand
ACATTTATCTTGCAGAATGAAATACATAGCGATTTGTCCAAATGGTATGGAAGATATTTCTCAAAAAGAGATTAAAGAGATATTGAAAGCTAAATCTACAGTTCTTGTTCATGGGCGAGTGTGTTTTGAAACGAAGAGTGTAGAAAAATTGATTTCTAAGACGCAGAGTATTATGAAAGTATATGAGTTGAAACAAACTTGTGTTAAACATGAAGAAATAGAAACTTTTTTTGTAGAAAGTCCTTTTCGAGTGGTCTGCTCTCGGAAAGATGAGTATGGATTAGGTTCTCAAGAAGTAGAGAAGATTGTTGGAGAGAAATTTTTTTTGCAGGGAAATACTGTGGATTTGAGAAATCCTAAGAGTATTGTATTTATTGATATAGTTGAAGGGAAGATTTTTGTTGGGCTTGACCTGAGTCCAGTGTTGCTTTCTAAAAGGGAATATAGGGTGAAAATACATAATCAATCAATTAATGCTTGTGTTGCATATGGACTTGTTCGATTATCTGGATATACTGGGAAAAGGGTGTTTATTGATCCTTTTTGCAGGGATGGAATTATTGCTATTGAAGCTGCGAGATTTAAGAAAGGAAAAATTTTTGCATATGATGCTCTTTTTCCGGATGTACGAAGTACTGAGATTAATGCGACTTTAGCACATGTGCGAAAGGAGATTAATATTTCTCGTATTGAAATAGAATGGTTAGATACAAAATTTGTTGAAGAAGAAGTGGATTTCATTGTAAGTGCTGTTCCTTTTGTTTCAAAAACACTTAAAGAAAATGAAGTGAAAAGATTGTACAAAGAATTTTTTTATCATGTATCTTTTATTTTGAAGAAGAAAGGAACTGTTGTGTGTATTGCTCCACAAGCAGAATTATTGAAGAGTATGTGTGAAGGTTTGAAAGTTGTTGAAGAAAGGGAAATTTCTACTAGTAATTTATCTTATTCTGTTGTTGTGTTTAGAAAGTGAATGATTACCGCTTTGTAGAAGACTTAAGAACTTTGTTGACCACAAAAGATTGTTCAATTATCAAGGTGATAAACATGGAGCAACCACAACCTTTCAAAAAAAAAGAATCTCAGATAAAAACCTTTCTCTTAGTCGCAAGATTAAAGGCTATGCTATTCTAGATTATAACCCTTTTGATTTAGAACCCTAAAATCTTTAATGCAGTAGTAAGCATCCCAAATTTAATATTTCCCCAAAATCCTCTGCCATCATAACTAATATCCCCATTTTTAATAGCATTATTAATATTAATAGAACCAGCATTAAGATCTTCAAAGGCATTATCAGAGATATATACATCAAATGTTTGTTCTTCTATTTCTTCAGCTTTAATTTCAACAACTTTTGCATCTTCTATTACAAAACCAATTACTTCTCCACTATCAAAATAAATATTTACTTTTGTATTTCCTATGACTTTTTTTACAATGCCTGGAATGGATTCCATTTTTGTATCCATTTCTGAAGCAAGCAAATCAACATTTTCAACAAGTATTACTTTTTGTGCATCAATACGATCTTGTCCTGAAAGATCTGCAGTGCCATCTATAAGTAGATCTTCAAGACTTTCTGCAACAACAAATGTACTCATAGAAAGAATCATCAGAATGCTAAACAAAAATATTTTTCTCATTTAAAGCTTAAAAATAATACAGCTATTTAAATCTTTTGAAAATAGTGCACAAAAGATACTTTTAAAAAGATATAATCCTTTTCTAAAAATAATGACTGAAGATAAAATATTCATAATCAAATTCATTGTCAAAGATGGAAAGATGGCAACAAAGATGAGTTCTAAAAATATGGCTCCACAAGAAACGGTAGGACTTTTAGAGATTGCAAAACAACAAATTCTTGATGGATTAAAAGAAAATAAGAAAGAAATCTTTAGAGGATCTAAAGATGAACTCTAGTTGTATCTTTTGTAAAGTTTTATCCGGTGAAATTCCTGCACAAAAAGTCTATGAGGATGCATATGTACTTGCATTTTTAGATATTAATCCAGCTTCACGAGGACATACTCTGGTAGTTTCTAAAGAACATTATGAACTATTAACACAGATGCCAGAAAGGGAATATCTTTCTTTTATGCAAAGTGTACAAAAAGTAGCAAAAGGATTGATGAAATACACTGATGCAGTAAATATTCTTCAAAATAATGGTAAGGATGCTGGTCAACTTGTGCCTCATGTCCATATGCATATAATCCCTAGAAGACCTGGTGATGGTTTGCACATTGGTGTATGGAGAAGTGCACATGATCCTGATCTCGACAAAGTGCAGAAGGTTATACAAAGCCTTTTAAAGGACTAATTTTTCTAATTTGCTATACGACAGAATGGAGATGGCTACATTTAGATTAGTGGAGAAGGATCCAGTTTGAATATATGGATGAAATTAAAAAGGATAAAAAAAATATTATTCTTTGCTTGGGCAAACTTCAAAATATGTTTTTCCACCAGCAGATTCTACATGATAGTCACAATATCTGTCCCAAAGGTCACTATTCTCAGAATTCAATCTAATCATTTTTACGTCTCCGCCTAAGTTAATTGAATTTCCATATTCATCTTTGAAAATCCAACCATCTGACTGTGTAGCTGAAGAAACAATAACATTTCTTAATTTCCATACATCCATTATTACCCCACCAGAATCATTTCTAATAATATAATCTGCAGTTGTAGAAATAAATAATCCACCTTGATTGTCTGCTTGATTCCAAGTCTCTGCACAGCCATTTAAAACTGTTGTCAAACCAAGAGCTATTATACTCTGTCTTAAATTTTGTTTTGTCATTTTAGACCTCCAAATTATTGAAAAACAAACTAATGTGTAGTTAATAAAACTTGTGAAAACCTTTATAAAACCCAAGAGAACTTTTAAGTTATTGGCACAGTAGTTTAATCTGGTGGAATACGAGTCTCATGAGCTCGGGGTTGTGGGTTCAAATCCCACCTGTGCCATAACTTTAATATAATAGTAAAAAATTTTTAGGCGTATGCAAAGAATAATCCCATTTGAACAAGCAATAGGAGCAATAGAAGAAGAACTCCTAGAAATTTCCACTTCAAGAAAAATTATCCTTATAGGTCTTGCAGGAGGTTCTGCTTCAGGAAAATCAACTCTGGCAAAGAATCTCGAAGAGCATTTCCCATTAATGCTTAACCTTGCTCTTGATCATTATTACTTAGGAAAGGATGATATGCCTGATCGAAAAAACTATGACCATCCAAACTGTCTTGAACTTTCTCTCTTAAAAAAACATTTAGTCTTGCTTCATCAAGGGCAAAGTATACAAAGACCAGATTATCGTTTCGCAATCTCGCAGAGAGTAAGATATACAACAGTTCTTCCAGCTTCTTTGGTATTAGTAGAAGGTCTTTTTGCTTTGCATGAAAATCTCAGACCTCACCTTGATTTCAGTGTATTTGTCGATGCTTCAACACCTTGTCGCTTAGCAAGAAGAATCCATAGAGATATTGCAGAAGGAAGAAGAATGATTGGAGAAGAAGGAGAAAATACAGTAAGAGACAAAATTAGAGGCTATTGGGAAAGATATGCAGAGCCTATGTATCAAGAACATATTGCTCCTACAAAGGAATATGCAGACCTTGTTGTACTAAACGAATAATTTAAATAAGATATAAAATTTTTGAATTCTATGTATGTAAATGAAATAATCCTTTCTTATGTATCTAAAGCAAAAGTAACATGGGGAGATTTTAGGGATCATATAATTCTTGAGGATTTAGAGAGGTCATTAAATGCAGTAAGAGAATCCCCAAATAATGGAACTTATATCACTGCAGATTTTATGTTTGTACAGGCTTCATTTGCTTTTGCAAGAGGAGAAATTGAAAGAGGAGGAAAACTTTGTAGAGGTATAGATCAATTACATCCAGGCTATGATCCTTCTCAACGTTTTTACCTTAGAATTCCAAGTGAAATAAAAGATACTGAAAAAATTATAGGAATTGCAGAAGAAGTTATTCAGCTGCGTATAGCAGAAAATTTTCTTTCAAGATTTTTAAAAACACATAATGACTATAACTTCAGTCATTTTTCAGAATATTTTAAATTACAAGAACCTATCTCAAGACAATGCCTTATTGAAAGATTAGGTATGGAAAAAGATTAATATTTTTGTTTAAGATTTTCTTTTAACATAAAAATCTGTTTTCTCTTAATCTTTTCTAATCCTTTTTTATCTCCAAAATATCTTTCTAACAATCCAGAAAAAATCTCTCCTGACTTGATAGAAGGGACTAGCACATAATCAGCTCCAGCATCATACAATTCAAGAGCTTCATCAACATCATTTGCAGTAAGAATAACCAATGCTTCAGAACGCACATTTCTTACATAATCCATAAGGAAAAGATTTTCTTGTATCCTAGAGACAGTAGAAATAACCACTTTTGCAGACTTAAAGTTGATACGTTTTAAAATTTCAATATTAGTAATATCTCCATACATACAAGGAGTATTTTGCCCTTTAAGCATATCAATGATTTCCGGATTAAAATCAATTACAAGGGTTTTCTTTTTATTATGATGATAACTATTAAGGAATGTTCCACCAACTCTATTAGCTCCAAAAAGGATTAATTCTGGATGATCTTTTTCTATATGCACCATTTGTCTAGTATTTTTAGAAAGTTTCTCGAACAAGCTTAGGAAATGAGTAATTTTATTGTACACTAAAAGTTCATATTTCATAATATAAGCAGTAAGAGCAATGCTAATAACTCCTAAGAGAATAGTTATAGAAAAAAGTTCTGACGAAATAGTATTAACAGAAAGTACAAGGATAAGTGCAAACTCACTAATTTGTGCAAGCGCAACTGAAGAGACAAAAGCATTTCGTTTATCATATCCTAATAGAGAAAGAATGACCATAACAATAAGCGGTTTAAGGATAATAACTAATAATAATAACGCAAAGAAAGGAAGAATAATACTTGCAAGATTTAAAAAAACTAATTGCAAACCTAGAGACACAAAGAAAATAGTCGCAAAAAAATCTTTAAGAGAATTTATTCGTGCAATAATATTCAAGTTATAAGGAAGATTCGCAAGAGTAATACCTCCTAGAAATGCACCTATAGCAATAGAAAAGTTTAGAAGATATGCCCCTAACGCAAAGAAAAAACAAACAGCAACTGATAATAAAAAGAGTAATTCACTGGATTTTGCAGCAAACTTAAACAATCGATACACAATAAATCTATTAAGAATATATGCTCCCAATATGAGTATAGCAAATTTTTCAAGTGTAGAAAGCAAGTTCATAAAAGTAAAGCTTCCTGATCCTACAAGAACTGTCAATGCAATAATCACAAGAATATCCTGAATAAATAAAATACCTAAAATAATCCTTCCGTGTAGAGTATTAAGCTCATCCTCATCGAAGAGTAATTTAATCACAATCATTGTGCTACTAAAAGCAATAATCAATCCTGCATAGACCGAATTAATAGTATCAAAACCTAATAAAAGTGCAACAAAGAATCCTGCAAAGAATGTAAGAATAACCTGCAATACACCTGTAATTATAGTTGTCGCACCTACAGTTTTGAGCTTCTTCAAATCCATCTCAAGTCCAACGATGAAAAGTAAAAAGATAATTCCTATTTCAGAAATACTATGTATAAGCTCAACATCTTGAATAAGCTTCAATCCTACCGGCCCAAGTACAAGCCCAGCAATAATATATGCAGGAATAAGCGGTTGTTTAAATAGCTTCGCAAGGTAGGCAAAAAATGCTGCTGCAATAAGAATAATCCCTAAAGAAAAGAGCAAACTCTGTGGAAGATTCTGTATCGCCTCTAACATATGTCATCCATATGGTGAAAAGTTTATAAACTTTTTCTAAATTTTTATAAAGGTGAAGAAAATAATCTTTTTATGCTTTACACAAAATGCATTCTTTTTCCAATAGAACAAATTGACGGTGTGCGCGTTTCTATTATGAGTAGGCATACTCTCAATGATGGAATTACTCCTGATCTGCGTATTACAAAAAGATCTTATGACCTATGGTTACAAGAATTTGCCCCACCTTCAAATTTAATAGGGAGTTATTACCAAAAAAGAATTCTCTGGGAAGAATTTGAACTTATGTATAAAGTATTCCTTTCTGAACCTATAAAAGCAGCAGCTGTTCGTATCCTTGCAGAACAGGCTTTGATTAAAGATATAACTCTATTATGTATAGAAAAGACTGCAGAAAAGTGCCACAGAAGATTATTTGCAGAGCAATGTCTCTTATACAGTCCTAGATTAAATATTATACATAAGTGATATTATCTCTTTAAATAAATCTCAATACTTGAAACTCTTACTTGCCTACCATCTTTATTAGTGAATTCCTCACTATCAATAAGAATATTATCTGATTTAACTTGATTTTCTAAGAATCGTTTCATAGCAACTTCTGCAATATCAACAGCTTTCGCAATAAACTTTCCTCGCGCTTTAATCACTACCTCTGGAGCTCCTAAAGTTGTAAACTGCATGACAACGGCGGTTACATAACTGATGTTCTAAAAGCCGAAACTTCTAGGATTTCATAAAAGGTTTTTCCCCTATGAACACAACATTGTCTTTAGTTTTTTCTTTTTTTTCTTCATCCATTGCTTTGCCCTCCATAAATCACTAATATATTTCTCTAGGTTAAAACCCTTATAGGGCCTTCTTCTATATTTACTCTTCTTTATTCATTAACCTAGTAATATAACCTGTGAGAACGTTTCGTAATTTCTTAGAAGGTACTTCAACGAACTTTGGGACAAGCGGTTTATTCTCTTCAAATGTTTTTTTGAAGCTAGATCTATTCAGGGCTACTAACTTATTACCAACACGTTTGATCATGGTTGTTTTGATTCTTCCCATAGTGATATATTATTTAGTTGAGGTATATAAAGGTTTTGTTCTCTACAAAACCTGCTTTAGTTTGTCTAAAATCTGTGTATGTACTCTTCCATTTGAAACTAAAAAACCATTAAGGATTTTCGTCCCAGAACTTTGTCTGTAGTCAATTTTTGTTCCATCAAAATAAGTTATTTCTCCACCAGCTTCCTGAAGAATAATCTCAGAAGAACAGGTATCCCAAAGACTTTGTTTTGGGCTAAAAACAATATATACATCTTTTACAGAACTTGCAACAAGGCAGATTTTTAGACCAGTTGGGCCTAGACGCAATGGTTCTCCTAAACCACAGGCTTTGAGTATTGCATCTTCCTTCTCATTTGGGCGATATTTGCTTCCTACAAGGCCAAGATCCTGCATCTTTGCTTTTTTGGAAACATGCAATTGCTCCCATTTTCCATCTTTGACTTTCCATGCACCTTTTCCTTTCATTCCAACATAAAAAACATCATCTACAGGATAATAATTGACTCCTAGAACAGGAGTATCTTTATGGAGATGTGCAATATGAATACCAAATGTTCCAGAACCATCAATAAAATCTTTTGTTCCATCCAAAGGATCAATCATCCAAAGATCTTCATAATCCCTCCAATTTTTTGTTTTTTCTTGCAGTGCATTGAATTCTTCAGCAGAAAATTCTTGTTCTTTAAGTTGTTCTTCAGTTAAAATACCAAAACTAGGGAAATGTTTGTGCAACTCTTTGCAAATATGTACATTTGATGCATGATCGGCTTTAGTTACTGGCCCATCTTCTCCCTTGATAAAAATGTCCCTATCTTGCTCTGAATTATAAATCTCTAGAATCTTTTTCCCTGCTTGCTTTGCAATTTGCATAGTACAGTTTAGATATTTTTCATTTTCTAGGCTCATTTTTGCTTAATAATCCAAATCTCCCTAAGTATTCTAGAAGTAGGAGAAGCATAGAGAAAAGGGCCTTCAAAGCTAATTCCTTTTTTTTCTAAGAAAGGGGCAAGATTGATAGGCGCATCTTTCTTTGCAGTCGTTCTAAATCTTGGAGTAATAAAGACAATCTTTTTCTTTGTTATTTTCAAGAGATGAAAGAGTACTTCTTGATAAAGAGGGAGTAACTCCTGAATAATCCTTCGTGCTTCTGTTTCTGTCGGATATTTCTTTAAAAAAGGGCCCAAGTAAGGTTCAGTAGCCACACAATCAACAGATGTAAGATACTGGCACAATTGTCGTGAATCAGAATGAATGAGTCTATAACTCTCAGAGCAATTATACTGTTTTCTTACCCAATCAATATTTTGTTTACTTGCTTCAATACAAAATTTATCTTTATCAACACCAATAACTTCCATATGCATAAGTAATGCTTCTTGTAACACTGTCCCTATACCACAAAAAGGATCAAGTAAAGTATCTCTTGGTTTTGCTCCAGATAAATTAATCAAAATCTTTGCAAGGCGTATAGAAACAGTATGTAATGGCCTTTGTGCAGGCCTTTTTGTATCTCTAAATTTGTAGTCTTTAGGATTGAAAACTGCTACAGTTTTAGCCCTATAATTTTTATATTGAATTATCTCTATAACATTTTGTGCTTCAGATGGATCAAGATAGTCTTGTTGTTCTCTGTGTGATTTTTTAATAGTAGCTTTGATTTTCTCTTTTTTGAAATAAGCTTTTAATTCTAACCAGAGATAATCTTCTTCTTTAGTCTCTTCTCCATATTGTGAGATCGCATAACGAACTTTATTTTTTGTTCCCATATACAAACTATCTATGGATTCTATAACTTGTGCAATTTTTTGTGTTCCTCCAAGATCTTTTATCACTTTTTCCGGAGAGATATCATTTATGTTGAGAACTAAAGCAATATCTGAAGAATCAACAATCTCATAATTGATACTTCTAGCTTCAAAATAAGAAAAAACTTCTCTTCTAGAGAGTTCCGGATCCCTTCCTAGGATAAAAATGTATTTTTGCATAGTCTTTAAAAGAAGTATTTTATTATAAGGCTTTACTTTGCGATGAGTAGTCTTCCATAGTCTTCATCAAAAGAAGGTATTTCCCCTTTTGTAACAATGCTTTGGTCAGTAGCCCCTTTTTGTGTAAGCTGTCTTTCTGCATTTTGCTTTGCCTTTACATGAGCATCTTTAACATCATAGCCTCTTCCTAAGTGATATCGCAAAAATGTCCCTAAAAAAGCATCACCTGCACCTGTAGGATTTTCAATAAGTGATTCCCTTTCTATTGTTGGTTTTTGTCTAGAATGTAAAATAGCATGCTTATCTATTGGATCTCTTGAGAATATAATAGAACCATCTTTATCTTTTGTAGATATAAGAACATCAAGATTGAGGTAGTTTGAAAAAAGTTGAAGAATACTCCTCAAATTCATTCTTTCTTTAAGAATTATTCTTTCTGGACGATTAAGAACTAGCATATTTGTTTGTGCAATAATATCTTTAAATCCAGAACTCTCAAAGTCATATCGAGAATCTTGTAAATAAGGTCCAGGATTATAAACAATAGTTCCTTCTGGTTTTAAAGACCTATAGTCTTCTGCAGCTCTTTTTCCTACAGAAGGTTCTGTGATGGGGAGAACAAGTATATCTTGTCTTGCAAGGAAATGTTTATTTATTTTTATATCCTTAAAATGTTTGTTAACACCATCCTCCCAAATTATGATTGGTTTTGTAACATTTCCATGAGCATAAATATATGCACAACGAGCAATAGTCCCTTGAGATGTTCTTTCTTCATCAAGTTCTATTTGTAAGGTTTGTAGTGCATCTTTATATCTCTCTGAAAAAGGATCTGTTCCAAGAATGGTCACAGCTGAAACTTTAAAAGGAGTACTAGATTGACTTGTCAGGTCTCTTCCTGCAAGATATTGTCCTACAGTAAGTACTGGCCCACCAAGTCTTTTGTAAACAGATCCTCTAGGTTCTTCTCCATCCGTTTTTCTATTGTACTCCAGAATTTGATCAATAGTCATAGTAGGATTATAACGTGTAAAACGGCTTGGTGATTCCTCTATAAAAAGATCTAATGCTGAATCTCCAATTATTGCAAGATTGATTTGTTCCTTAGGCCTCATAATAATAACCATTACTTATTTTTCATTAAGGCAACCCTATAAAAAGGATATGGTTTTCAGTTCTACAACTTTTAGTTGAATAGTTTAGTCTCCTCTAACACAATTTTTGCAAATTGTGAGTCTTTCACCACAAGAACTCTAAATTTTCCTTTTTTTTGTAAAATATCTGTTAATCCCTTTAAATCTAGACTCTTAAGATCTTTATACTTAATAAAAAAATTATTTATGTCTTTATTAATATTATCATCACCATAAAAACTAAAAATGAGATCTCCCATAACATTCAAATGCCAATGTAAATTAGGATTATTTGAATAAAATGTTTTTATTCCTATACTCTTTTCAAAATTAGAACAGTATTTATCAATATTTGAATTTGCACCACAGACACCATAAATTCCTGATTTAAGTTTAGAAACAACTTCTTTTTCTTTTAATGGATACATTAATGGCCACCAATTATGTGAATAGTGCATAAGTATAGTCTTATCTTTCTCAAAAAATTCATTAAAATAATCTATTAACTCTAAAAAATAATTGTCTAATTGTGCATATGATTCAAAGTCAAAAGAAAAAGAATCTCCATCATTCTTTAATTCTAACAATTTATTTATAGAATGTTTCTTTTGTGAGGTATAGTTTGATAAAATCAGATCTGAAAAAAGGCCTACCTGTTTAATCCATTCAATATTAAGAAGATATTTTTTATTATCACAAATGATAATTTCATCAGTTATAAGATGATTGAGCTCTTTATGTACTGATTGATATGAAACAGATTCATTGAAGTTTGATTTAATCTTAAGCTTCAAATCTTTTACAGTTAAAGGGAACTCTGAAGCAAGAAGAACTATGACTTTCTCCTTAACAGTTTTGGGTATAAGTTTTGGTAGTAATGCTCGAATAATCATAATCAAAAGAGACTTTTGGTATATATAAATGTTTTTATTTTTAAACTAGTCGGTTTAAAATACCCTTAACAGGGTGTTTAATAAGAAGTTAGGCTTAAAAAATGAGATGGTAGTCAAGCAAAAGAAAGTTATACGTGTTGCAACTTATCTTTTTACAAACCAAATGGCACATGAATACTTAAGTGCAAGAGATCGCTCTTATCCAGGTGTAGCCGAGAGTTTTCTTGAAGAGGCTAGTTGATGAATATGCATATAAAGATATTGGAAAATGGTTGTAAGGATAAAGAAATTACTGTTTTAGATACTAGACTTCCATATTTTTATGCTAAAGTTAGTGAATTATTTTCTATAGAACCAGAAGAAGTGCAAGTTATCTTAGTAAGTGATAAGAATAAGTTTGAAATCTTACGTGGCCTAAAAACTGATGAAGGTGCATTCTGTAAAGAAAATACGATTTACATTTACGAACCAAATCAATTTGGCATTGCAACATCTATTAACAGAGAGCATTTCTATGAAGTGTTATATCAAGAATTAATTTATTTATTTTATAAAACCAATAAAGTGGAAAGTTCTTAATATTTTTTTGAAAGTGCATATACTTCTTCCCAAGTATTTACAATTGTTATAGCTTCTTCTTTAAGAGAGCGACTTTGATTCCAAGGCCTATTAAAAAGGGCAACACCTGTATGTGTCGAACAATTAAGTGCTTGTTCCCAAGAATCTTCTACTATTAAGTCAATACCTCTTTTGTAACAGATAGGTCCTTTTGCTTGTTCAAGCCCAGGAAGAAGTTCACCTGCAATAAGAATTTGCTTAAGACCAATGCATGGGAAATATTTTCGGACCCAACCTTTTGTTTTTTCTCGTAAAACTTTAGGTCTTCCTGTGAGCACAAAAAGTTCCTCTCCATTTTCAAACATTTTTTGAACATATTCCTGTGAGTTGTTTAAAGGAGATATAGATTCAAACTCAGGACTTTCATAAAATCTATTCAAACATCCATTAACTTCATCACGTTTCATACGTAATACTCTCTCAAGCCCATAAGAAGTAAATGATTTAAAGTTAAGTCTTTTTTTATACACTCTTTCATAAAATTTTATAAACTGTTCAGTATGATTTCCTAAAGTGTCGTCCAAGTCGAATGCTATCTTACTCATATTTTGAAGAATTTTAGTTCTCTTTAATAATTTTGTGCTATAGAGTGATGTTATAGAGTATACGTTCTTTTTGCTTATTAAGAGACTAAAAGTAGAGTTATTTGGGGTGATGTACTAATGCGCTAATAAACATAAAGATTTAAAAATCGTTTTTCTTATTTTATTCTTATAAAATTCATCCCTTTCAAATTCTTATTCATATATTCCTTTGCTTTCTTAGTAATATCCCCAGAAGAAAGATATAATGTAGGTAATTTTAGATTTTGCCCTTCAGTAAAGGCCAAAAGGAGATCTCCTTCACTCAAACTTTTCTTATTTCGTGCTTTCACAAAATAACATAATTCTCCAACAGAGGTAGGAATTTGTACAGTAAAATTAATTTCTTTATTCTTCCCTAAAGAGGTTTTATCCAGAATTTTAATCTCTTTTTTCTTTAAATATTGTATAATTGTATTCTCAAAGTCCCCATCAACTTTTTCTTTTTTTCCTTTATCAATAAGAACTTCTTGTAGGAATTTTTTTCTTTTTTTCTTTTCCATCCCTTTTTCAGGAATAACTTCCTCTTCCTGAGTATGTGCTTCTTCTTTTTGTAGAATTTTTGTTACTAAATCCTTTGCTGCATAGACTAATTTCTCTTCTTCTTTTTTAAGAGAAGGATAAACTCTTTCTAAAGCTCTTTCTATAAGCTCTTTTGCATCCTGATCTGGGAGAAGATACCATTTCCAAAATATTTCCTCCACATCACTAATAATTAGTTTCACAGGGATTGCAAAGTCTTCTAATTCCCTAAGAGCAACACGTTCAAAAGGCAAACAATCTCTATCTCTCAAGATTTTCTTTTCCATAAGAATATCTAACGCTTCTCGCTGTTTTTGCCCAAGATTTCCACGAAGAAGCTCAACAATTCTTGGTTCCTGTGATTTACAATAATACATAGGTGAGCCACCAATCTTTGCTCGTGTTAATTTAATCCTTTTATTTGTGACTAATTCAGAGAGTAATGCAGAGATAAAAATATTTGTAGAGCGGAACTCTTTTGATATCACAGCAGGAAGAACAGGACCATGCATATTGACATACTCAAATACTCTTTCTTTTAGTTCTAAAATCCGATTAGTCATAACTAATTTTTAAGAAAGTGGGGTTTAAAAAGTTTTATGTGTTTTGGGCTCTGACCCAATCTTTTTTGTGAGATTTGTTAGTCTCACAAAGGTATATATTACTTTATTGATATGCCCATATGTTTGTGAGTATCTCTATTTTTTGAGTTTGGAGTGTTCTGCTTCTTAATGTTGGGCCCTATTTTCTCCTTTTATTCAGTTAAGTATAACTGGAATACTTAGTTTGCTTATTCCAAGTAAATTTTAATTTTAAAAAGGTGGATTAAAAAGAGAAGTTTTTTAAGAAATAGGCACTTAGATTAAACTATGTTTCAAAATCATATTGCACGAGAAATTGTAATTGTTCTTGATTTTGATGGATGTATAGCGATTGGTGAACATGTAAAAATAAAATATGCAAAAATCTATCATAAGATAGATATTGGGCCTAAAACCTGTATGTCTGAGACATATCCTCTTGGTTCAGTTATGTATAAACAACTTATGGAAAAAGTTATGGTTGAACATACATGGGAATATACACTTGATCCACATTGTAAAGAAGTTCTTGATGCCCTTGAACAAAAAAATTTTAGGTTTATAATTGTGAGCTCCAGAAATGAAAAAGCAATCGGAAGTTGTAAAGCATTTGTAAGAAAATATAACTTGCCTATTATTGCTTATTATGGAACTGATGATAAAGCCAAAAAGGAGATTTGTAAAAAGGTTCATGCACGGGCAATTCTAGATGATGGTCTAAAAAAACTTTTAGATCTTCAGGAGTCTACAATGAAACTCTTTTTCTTAGAAAGAGAATGGAATACACATGAAAGAGTGAATAAAGAAATCCAGAAAAGAATTCTTCCTATTTCCGATTGGAGAATATTTGGATTAGAACTAGAAAAAATGAAAATGCAATGTGAATCTATTTGTTTTTACAAACATTGGATCAATAGCCAGAGTAAATTAGCTGAGATTCATGCCATTATAGAAAAAGATCCTTTTTTTGTTGCACAATGTTTACGAGAATATAAAATAAAGTGAATATTTATCTTTTTGAGACAAAAATATTTCCTTTTATATAAAAACGAAGAAGTTTACTTTTTGCAAGACTAATCCCTATCCTAGATTTTCTTACAATACAAAAATTTTCTTTGTTTTTATCCTCAATATATAGAGGTCTTTTAACGAGAGAAATATTATTGTAGTTCTTTGTAATCCCCATTGCTTGAACTAATTTTGCTGGACCATTACAAAGTCGCGAGAGATCTTCTTGTTTTCTTCTCTTTTTCATGAGACCAATTCCTTCAATTGGTTCAAGTGCACGAATCAGAACTGCTTCTCCTATACCTTCTTTTCCTGTTACTATATTAAAACAATAGTGCATACCATAAGTAAAATATACATATGCTCTTCCTGGTTTGCCAAACATAGGAGCATTTCTTTGTGTTTTCCCTCGGAATGAGTGTGCTGCAGGATCATTGAAGAGATATGCTTCTGTCTCAACAATTTTTCCGACTGTTTTTCCTTCAGGAGATTCATGAATAAGGTACATACCTACAAGAGATTGTGCTATACTCTTTGTATCTTTTTTAAAAAAATCTTTACGCATAAGAATGTGGATCACTAGAACTAGTAAAAGGTTTCGATGGATCTAGACATCTAGAGGGGATATCTTTTATTATAGATTCTTTTTCTTGTATTCCATTTCTATAAAGCTCATTTATTATACTTCTCTGTAAATATATTTGGAGTTTTTCTGGGGGTATATTAAGCCAAGAATTAACTAATACGATTAGGCTTTGAATGCCTTTATTTCTAATTCTAGGAGATTCAATAATACATTGAGTATGTTGTGGAGGAAGATTTACACTTGAATAGCGTGTATATTCTTTATATCTTGTGATAGAATTCAGATCAGGTTCTGGTCTATCTAACTTTCGCCCTATTTCAACAAAATCTTCAAATCCTGGCGCATCGAATTGAGATATCCCATGTAATCGTAAGGCTCCTACTATTTGTCGATTTGGATCAGTCATATCATAAGAAGCAAGATATATTATTTTTAAGCCTATATCTTTTTTTTGGAAATATAAAGTCATAGAAAAAAATATTTTCGGATTCTTTTTAAAGTATGCTTTTAAAAGTTTATTAACTTCCTAGTTGAATTTTTTCTAAGAAGCTTCTTAAACAAATAAAATTATCTCAGAATTCATGGCAATACCTTTATGTCCCTATTTTGGAAGCTGTGGAGGCTGTACTGCGCAACATATTGACTATTCTTTACAAATAGAGAATAAGAAAAAACAGTTACAAAGTATGATGAAAAATGAAAATGTCGAAGTCTTTTTTGATACAGAGTATGGATATAGGAATCGCATGGATTTTATATTTCATACACATGGTCTTGGGCTTCGAAAGAAGGGGCAATTGGATAGTATTATTCCTATCGCACAATGTGTTATTGCCGAAGAGAAGATTAATTCTATGATGAAAGAAATACAATCTTATTTTAAAGACTGTGATGCGTTTGATGTGAGAAAACATCATGGGACATTTCGTTATGCAGTGATTCGTTCTACGCCACTAGATTCTTCAGTTTCTTTTGTTTTGAATAGCGATTCTCAAAAACTTCATGATGCAATAGAAAAAATAAAACTCTTTGCAGAACAATGCTCTGCAAAAAATATCCTTGTGACCTGCGTACCTGCACAAAGTGATGTGAGTACTTCTTCAGATTATTTTGTGATCAAAGGAAATGATTTTCTTCAAACATCTCTTTGGGGTAAAAAATTCGTTTACCCTATACAAGGTTTTTTTCAAAATAACCATCGTATGGCAGAAAAAATGCAAAGTTATGTTTCTCAGTTATTAGAAAAGTATGAAACAAAGAATGCCATGCTTCTTGATCTCTATGGAGGTGTAGGTACTTTTGGTATTGTGAATGCTGATTTATTTAAAGAAGTTTTGATTATTGAAAGTGTGAAAGAATCTATTGAAGCTGCAAAAAAGAATATTGAGCAAAATGCATGTGCACATGTGAATACCCTTGTCCTTGATGCAAAACACATTGCTCGTGTTTCTTGTAAAAAACCATTCTTTGTGATTACAGATCCACCCCGAGTAGGCATGGATCAAAAGACTATGAGTTTTCTTAACAATGAAAAACCTGAATGTATTATTTATATTTCTTGTAATCCCCAACAGCTTGCAAAGGATATTCTTAAGTTTAGAAATTATTCTCTTAAAAGCCTTGCACTTTTTGATTTATTTCCACAGACACCCCATGGCGAAGCAATTGTAGAGCTTGTGCTTTATGATAGAGAAAAATATTGAATACTCCTAAAAAATATCCTTCTTGAATCCATAACTCTTAAAAAGCTTGTTTCAAACAGAGTAGCTATGATTCTCATTGATGGAAAGGATGGTGGAGGGCAAATTCTTAGAACGGCTTTAGGATTTTCTGCATTAACAGGAAAAGAATGTACTATTGTGAATATTCGTGCTGGTAGACCCAATTTTGGATTACAAGAACAGCATCTTCAAGGCCTACTGGCAATACAAAAGTTATGTAATGCAGAAGTTAGAGGGGCAGAAAGAGGTTCAACAAAAGTAATTTTCTCTCCAAATAAACTCAAAAAAGGAGAACTTACTGTACCAATAAGCACTGCAGGTTCTGTAGGATTAATTCTTCAAGTTTTACTTATTCCAGCATTAGAAACAAAAATAGATTTGCGTATTAAGGGTGGAGCTACTTATGGAAAATTTGCCCCGCCAATACATCATTTTGAATATGTACTTTTTCCTTTATTGAAAAAAATGGGATGGACTATTGATCTTATAGTAATTAAAGAAGGATTTTTCCCAAAAGGTGGAGCAGAAGTGGAATCTTTTTCTTCTGAACCAAAACTTAAGTCATTGAATATCCTTGAAAAAGGAAAAACAATTTCAATTAAAATTATATCTGTGGCTTCAAAAGATTTGGAAAAGACAGAAGTTGCGGAACGACAAGCAAAAGAAGCAAAAAGAATACTTTTTGAAAAATTTTTAGATATACCTATACAGATTAATACAGAATACTCAGAAAGTTTATGTACTGGTTCAGGCTTGCAAATTACTCTTGAAACAGAACATTCCTTTTTTGGAGGAGATGCATTAGGAGAAAAAGGAAAGAGTGCTGAGAAAGTTGCAGAAGAAGCAGTAGCATCATTAATTCATTCTTATGAGTTAGGAACAGTGGATATCTACACCGCAGACATGCTGTTACCATTTATTGCTATTGCTGGTGGATCATATATAGCCCCAGAGATTACAGAACATGTGAAAACAAATATAAAAGTTATTGAAGCATTTCTAGATGTAGAATTTAAAATTAAAGGTCGAATAATTTCAAAAAGTTAATAAACTCTAAAAAAGAGATAAATATTATGCCTGTTAAACCCCTGAAAGAAAGTTTTATTTATTTAAAGAAGAATCCTATTCTATATTTCCCAGATTTAGTTATGGCTATAATAATCTCTGTCGGGTTATATTTCATTTATATTTATACTGGTGCTGGGGACTTTTTTGTATTACTTCAAACTGCAGAGACTGTTTCTTTAGACCTATTTACATCATATTTAAATGAGAATCTAAAAGAGATTATTATTTCTGGGTTGACTTTCTGTTTTTTCTCATTTATTTTTGGTGTTGGTGTCATTATTGTAAAGTTTACTATGATTAGGCAGATGCTTTCAGGGAAAAAAGTTTCTCTTGTTTCTGCTTTGAAAGAAAAGGAAGGATTATTTTGGTCAATAGTCCTTTTACGTATCCTTGTATACCTGTTGAGTCTTGTTGCCATCGCACTTGTTGCTCTTGTTGGTTTTGGATTATATTTTCTTTTCTTCTCCTTCAATGAAAATCTTGCAATGAGATTAGGATTAGGCATAGCCATACCATTTGCTTTAGTCATTTTTATTGGAATAAAACTTGCTCTTTTCTTTCGCTATCCTGTTATGTTTTTAAAACACATAAAAAAACCATTGCACATTCTCAAAGAATCATATACCCTTTTAAAAAATTCACCATTATTTGTTCTAAAAACATGGTTTGTAGTTATTCTTCTTTCCCTTATTTTCTGGGCAATTAGTTATCTTTTGGAGACTATTGTTAGGTTTGGTACTTTTTTTATTTCTGTAACAACATTTGCTTTGATTATAGGGTCTGTATGGGGCGTTATGAATATACTTTTGAATATTACTATTGATCTTTGGACAACTATTTATGTTTTTCTTCAGTATAAAAAAAAGACTAAAGAGTAAAAGTTTGTAAATCTTTTCCAATTAAAACGTTTGAAAAAGTTTTTTTTGCTTCTGTTGAAAAAAGAGAAAGATCTTTATATCTTTGTGAGAAATGTACTAGAACTAACTTTTTTACTTTTGCTTTCTTTGCAATAGTTGCAGCTTGTGTTGATGTCATATGCTCTCTTATTTCAGCTTGCTCCTTCATCTCATCTAAGTATGTTGATTCACAAAATAGAATGTCCGCGTTCTTTGCAAGTTCTATTGCTGTATCACAAAAAGCTGTATCTGAGACAAAGCTAATAATTTTTCCTTGTATTACTTTGGTGAACTTCTTTGCTTTAATCTTTTTACCTTGATAAACAATATCTTCTCCTAATTGTAATTTTTTGATGTGAGGACCCTCTTTCACCCCAATTTTTTTCAAGGCTAGCATATTTATTTTTATTTTATCTTTTTCTACAAAACGATAGCCCAGACAAATTGTACTATGTTTCAATTTTTTTGCTTCTAAATAAAAATCTTCATTCTGAAAAAAAATACCTGATTCTACTTCTAAAACTTTATATTTTATAGTCTTTTTTGAGACAAAAAAGCTCATAATTCCTTGAAGTTTTTCTTTTGTTCCTTTAGGTACGTAAATCTCTAAAGTCTGAGCATAACCTTGTGATGCTAGGGTTAGGAACAACCCAGGTAATCCTAAAACATGATCACCATGCCAGTGAGTAATAAGAATTTTTGTAATCTTCATTGCAGATATCTTTGCTTTACGAAATTGTCTTTGTGTACCTTCGCCACAATCAATAAGGATATTCTCCTCTTTATATTTTAATAAAGTAGCAGAATGATTTCTCTCTTCAGTTGGAACCATTGAACTAGTCCCTAAAAGTATAATTTCCATACTATATTTTAAAAGAAAAGCTTTTTAAATACTTTGCCTTTCAATTCAAACATGGAAAAAAAGGCGAAAGAAAGCACCATCACTGAACCAGAATCTAAAGAAAAGATTATTGCAGAATATCTTGATGGAAAAGTAATTGCAGAATCTTCTGATGTTAGTAGAGATTTCTATGAAAAAAGCCGTTATGGTGATCCTTTACAAAAAAATTATCAATATTCCTTTGTTGAAGCATTATACCTTGTAGAACGAGGGAAAATGCAAGTTATGTTAGGGAAAAAAGAACTAATTTTTGATCAGTTACGAAAAATAGCTATAAAATTGGAAGCAAATTTTTTTATTCGTTATGCTGCATTCAAAGATATGCGTAATAGAGGATATATTGTGAAGACTGCATTAAAATTTGGGGCTGATTTTCGTGTGTATGATCGTGGTGTTAAGCCTGGGGATGACCATGCGAAGTGGATTATGTATCCAGTTGCAGAAACCAGTATGTTGACATGGTTTGAATTTTCTGCAAAGAATAGAGTTGCACATTCTACAAGAAAAAGACTGCTTATTGCTATTGTTGATGAAGAAAGTTCATGTACGTTCTACGAGATTCGTTGGACAAGACCTTAGGTGGCAATTCCCCAATCACTTTATTTTTATAGCTCATTTTTACTAATATATCCTGCCTCTGTAATCTTCTTAGATGATTATATATCCCACCAATTGTAAATTTTTTTTCAAATTATTTATACCCCAAGAAATAAAAATTAATCCTTTGCCGATTCTATTTCTATAATTTTCACAATAAAAGTAAGATCCTTTCCTGCAAGAGGATGATTTAAATCAATGGTAATATCCTCATCAGTAATTTCTACAATACGCGCTTCTGTTTGCATACCATCTGCTCGTACTAAACCCAGAACCATTCCTACTTGTGGTTCTCTATCTGCTGGCAAAAGATTCTTTGCAACTTTTCGTAATAGTTGAGTGTTTTTCTCTCCATATGCATCTACTGATTTAATATGAAATTTTTTCTCTTCCCCTTTCTTCATTCCAATAACAGCATCATTAAACCCTTTGATTATCTGCCCGGAACCAACAATAAATTCTAATGGTTCTCTTCCTTCTGAACTATCAAAAACTGTACCATCATCAAAGTTTCCTGTGTAATTTAATTTAACTTTATCCCCATTTTTTATGGTATTCATTCTAACTCCTTCGTAAATAAGTGTAGAACTCATTAAACGATAGTTTTACAATTTATTTATCCTTTTTAAATCTTGCTTTTTCAACATAGACAATGAAAAACTATATATACTTGTCTTTCATGGAATCGTTTGAGGTGATTTTATTTATGGCAAAAGAAAAAGAAATGAATGGTGGGATGTGTCATCATGGTATGTGTGGAAAATGTCATGCAGGAAAACTTATTATTTTAGGTGGTCTTGTTTTAGTTAACAGCCTATTGGATATTTTAAGTTGGGGAATCTTTATTGGAGGACTTCTTGTTCTTGGTGGTTTGATAAAATTAGTAAAGCCAATGTGCCCACATTGCAAATAAATTTATTTTTTATTTTTAATTATTTTTATTCTAATTCATTAGATATACTGTTGATATTGTCTGAACAAAAATAGCTATTTTTTATATTCCTGCAATTATTATGTGTATGAAAATTAATGAAAAGAGAATAAAATAAAGCGAGTCTGGAGGGATTTGAACCCTCGACCTATAGCTTAGAAGGCTTTAGCGGGATATTGCAATCCTATCGCTCTATCCAAGCTGAGCTACAGACTCATAGTATGCAATTAAAAATACTATGTTTTTAAAGCTTCCTCTTTGAAAAGATTATTTTCTTTTCTTTCTCTTCTTAGAACTCTTATATTCTTTGACTTTCTCGGTGACATCTTTCTCAATTAAAGCAAAGTTCTGGAAATTATTATACATTGCCCAGATTCCAAAAACTAAGAGTAATGATATAATAAAAGGAACAAAAATAGAATCAATGAATTGGATGCTAATTATAGAATTTTGGAAATAGCCCATTTTATATGATAAGGCAATTATACGACGCATTGCCATAAAAACAAATCCAATAGGTACTGCAAGCCAGACTTTCGATAATTTATGAAAGTTATAAATTTTAAATGAGAAATATGCTACTGTTAATTGCAATACAATATCTAAAATGCTAAATGTTGTGTAGACCCAGCTTATCATTTTTACTTCTTTTATGACTTATAGAACATAATGGTTTATAAAACTTCTTGCTGTAATCTATGTAATAATAGGGATTATACATTCGAAGTATTTTGTTACAAATTTTAAGATTCTTTAGATTTAGCTAAATATGATCTTCTGAGGGAAAAGTGGAAATCTTTCGGAATTTTCGGAAATATTCCGACTTTTTGTGATAAAGTTTTATTAAAAGACTTTTCTTAAATAGCAATATTGCTGGATGACTAGTCATAACATCTAACAAATACTTTGTTTGTTGAAAGATGTTAATTATAGATAGCAAATCTCCAGCGTAAAAAGCAAAAAAGACATAGCGAGAGCTATGCAGGAGCAAAAAATGTTAGAAGAAAATTATGACCTCGAAGTAAGGCTTATACAAAAACCAAGCAACCCTGTAGCTTTTTATTTTGAAAAAGCAAAGAAAATGGAATTACATCAGGGTTATTTGCATTTTCTTAGTGTAGAAGCAAAAAAACTCTATGGAAAAGAATTAGAAGAAGTGTATGATGTGTTATTTGATAGGGTTATGACCAGCAATATTAGCCATTTCTTCAAACAAGAAATAGAACAATGGTATGGATTCAATAAATCTTTTCTTGGTTTCTGTGATACTGTAGAAATAAATAAAGAATTGGAACAGTTATTAGGAAAATTTGAGCTGCTTTAAGACTACGCACTTTTGGCATAAATCTTGAGAACTAGGCTCTTTGCATTGTATACAGGATTTAATTTTCCCTTTTTTTTCTTTTTTTTGTAATACTGGCAGTATTTCCATGAAAGAATTGACAATTGAATGTTTTGTTCCTGGATAAAGTTCTTCAAAATTATTTAGCATTTCTCTTACTTGATTTCTATAACTTTCGCCATTGTATGGACATTCATTAAAATCTCTTGTTAATCCTTTAATGAAAGCATAAGTCATAATTTCTTTTTCAGACATAAAATACAAAGGCTTGATTCTTCTAACGAAAGATTCATGATCTTCTATTCCATTCATAGGACCAAGACGAGCTGAGGCTTCAATATTCTTTCTAAACTGATTCATGATAATTGTTTGTGCTTCATCATCAAGGTTGTGGCCTGTCGCAAGCTTTTTTACGCCTAATTTTCTTGCATATATGTTCAAAAGATTTCTTCTTAAGACACCACAGACAGAACAAGGTTTTCTACCTTTGACCACTTGATCTAGTGTAAACCCAAATTCTTGTTTGTATGAAACTATTTCTAGTGGGATATTTCTTTCTTTACAGAATTTTTTAGTTGGAGCAATGCATTCATCCCTATATCCTTTAATCCCTTCATCAATCATTAATGCTTTAATCATGATCTTTTTATTGTCTTTATAGATATTATATAAAATATCCATGACTGTCAGGGAATCTTTTCCTCCTGAGATTGCGACTGCTATCTCATCTTTTTTATCTATTAATTTGTAAACTCGAAGAGTTTTTCGTACTTTCTTTTCAAAATATTTTATGAAGCATTTTTTGCAAAGCTGTTCACCAGAGCTTAAGTTGAATACAGGTCTTGTCTTGCAGGCATGGCACATAGAATTTTTGGGCTATAGTCTATTTATAAAGCTTATCCCCCTGAAACGACTGATAGAATATTTATTTTGTCGGTTGTTTTAAAATTATACTCTTCTGTCACAACTTCATTATTTACTACGACTATTACAGAATTTCTAGTTATCTTTAATTCTTTTAACAGATCTTTTACTGTTTTTGATTTTGTTTCTATTGTTTTATTCTCACGATCATAATGGACTTTCATTGTAAATCCTCCGAGCAAGCGTTTCGATTAATTTTGTGTCCTTACATCTTTTAACAAGGAGTTCTCCATATTTATGAATAACTATTTCTACATCGCCCTCTTGAATTACTAAAGCAATAGGGCTATCAAAAATTACTTTGAAGTGCTTTTTTATTTTTGCAAAGTCTAATTTTAAGTTCTTTGTTGGCTTCACAGTATAGCCTCCTTTAGTTTTGCATTCTTTGATCTCAAACATAGGCTTTTTGTAGAATGTTTCTTTAAAAATCTATTGGTAACAAATACGAAAAAGACCATATCTTCTCTTTGCATTTGCTGGTTTGTGATTATTATGAAGAATATCTTCTTTTTCTATCTGGCTGAGAACTTCAAAGATAAGAGAATCTGAAGGGTAATTCCCCCATTTCTCTACAACAAGTACATGACTTTCTTTCCGAAATTCACTTGGAGCATCATAGACTTGAAGAATTTTTGTTTGTTCTCTGCAAAATAATATGCCTTGAGGTTTTTCTGGATTGTAATATCCAGGAAGGGCACAAACATCTTCGAGCAGTTCACGGAGTCTTCCAATGACAAAAATTCTATCATCTATTAGATCTTGTAAGGGTCGCATAGTCTTTTTTGTTTACTCATTCTATTTAAATGTAAAGTTTAAGAGAAATTAATACTTTTTGGATATTTTGGCTTAGCAAGTTGATGAAGAGAAGAAACCAACAAAAACATTTATATATATAGGAGAGTTAAATGGGTGTAATGAAAAGAGGTTTGTTTGGACTGATTGCTTTAGTATTGATTCTCTCCCTACCAGGAGTATTAGCTGCGAAAACATTTTTAGACCTTATTTTTGGCACTAGTGATGAGAGTATTTTGTTTCTGAAGATTGCCTATGCAATGCTGGTATTCATTATTTTTGTTAAAGTTACAAAGGAATCTGTGTTCACGAAAGAACAAGAAAAACTTGCGAATATGTTTTCTTTGTTGCTTGCTTTTTTTACCTTACGATTTACTCCTGATTCTTGGATAGAAAACTTTGGTTGGGTTATCATGGCTATTGCTCCTTTCATTATCTTCTATAAACTCTCCGGAGTGTTTGTGAAAGAAGAGAAAGATAAATTTTCTTGGATACGATTCTTTCTTGCTCTGATTGCGACACTGTTCTTGTTGTTTGCTCTTGGATCAACAGATGCATTTGGTGTTGGATTAGGTAGCACTCCTTATGTAGGAGGATTTTTTGATGAATTCTTTTCTGATGTAAATTATTTCTTCTTTTCTTCTTTAAGCCCTCTGTGGAGTTTGTTTTTTATAGGACTATTGATTGGTGGTTTATTTCTTCTTTTTAGTAGATTTCGAGGAGGAGCGGGTGCTGGTGGAGCAGGCTTTGGTGGTTCTTGGTTATGGGGATTATTATTGGTTTTAGGAATTGCTGCGTTTTTAGGATTGTTAGGATCACTTCTTGGAGGAGTATTAAGTTTTGGATTAGGCCCACTTGCTGGATTATTGTCTGTGCTTTCTTGGTTAGGGATAGTTGCATTATTTATTTTATTGTTATATTTATTATATAAGTTTCCTGTATTAAGGCAAGTATTAGGAAGAATTGCACGGTTTATTTTTTGGGATCTTTGGGGTTATATATTTGGTGGAATAGGATATGCCTTACGAGTAATATGGGGATGGATAAGAGGATTGTTTGGTAGAGGTGGTGGTGCACCAGGTCCAGGAAGAGGAAATGGGGGATTAGTTTTAAACTTACAAGCAGGTGCACAAAATGTAGGAAATCTTGCAGTAGCTGGAGCGCCTATTGTTGTCGCTCCTGGAAGTGTGACTCCTTTTGTTTTGACTGCATATCGAAGAAGAAGATTGTTGAGAAATGTTCCTCTGGCTGGAGCAAATTTTACTATTATACGAGTGAATAATGGGATCATTGCTCCTGCGACAGGAACGAGTGATGCATTTGGAGTATTGCGTGTTGTATATACTGCTCCAAATGTTGCTGGGAATTCACAATTGCACATAGAACTTACTCATGCAGAAATTAATCCTGCAACTGTCATTCCTGATAGAGCAATAAATATTGGAGCAATGGGTGCATTGAATGTCATAAATCCTGCTCCAGCTCCCGGTACAGCTATTGATGTCGGAAATTTTGTTGATATTGTTGTTGAAGTTGATGATGGTGTTAATGGTATAAATGGTGCGAATGTAGAAATCATTTTCCCTAGAACCCCTGGCCTTGGGCCATTACGTGGAACAACTGCTGGAGGAAGTCCTGGTCTTATTGCCATTCCAGCAACTCCTGCACGAAGATCCTGGTATGGAAGAAGAATTCCTGCTACTCCAGGTGCTCCTGCTGCTGTAGGAAGACCTGGTGTGGTAACGATACGAACTCCTGCTTTTACAGCTGCAGGAACATACAATTTTGAAATTGCTGTCACTGCTGCTGGTTTTGCGAATCCTGCTCCTGTGCCTGGTGCTATCCTAGTGAATAATCCTAGACGAGAGAACTTAGAAATATTTAATCATAGTGGGCGTGTTGGAGGAACAGTTATTACTGGAACTCCTCTTGTTCCTGTGCGTATTGGACAAAATGTTGATATTGAACTTTTTGTTCGTGTTCCTGTTGTTGGAGCAGTAGCTGCTCGAATGATTGATACTGCAACAATTACTATTACTCCTGCTGTTGGTGTTAGCACTCCTATTAGAAGAGGTGCTGGGCGTTACATGGGTCTTTTCCGGCCTACAGCTGCACAGATTGGAACACAAAGATTTGTTATTCAAGCAAGCCTTGCTGGATACAATGATGCTATAGAATATTTAGATATTGAAGTTGAGGATCTTCCACAATTGAATGTTGGAATTACACAACCTATTTCTCCTATGAGACAAGGAGCAACAGAAAATGTTGTTGTTACAGTTACAAGAGCTGGAAGCACAGTTCCTGTTGATGCTCAAGTTACTGCTACGGTAAATAGAACACTTTTCGCAAATAGAAGAACTGGTGCAACAGGAATTCTTAGTATTGCTTTTACTCCAGCTACTCCAGGAAATTACACTTTTGAAATAGAAGTGCGTGCAGTTGGATATCAAAATCCGCCTAATCAAAATTTTAATATTATTGTTCTGGCACCATTACCTCTACGAACTATTGTTGTTGTACAAGATGCTGCAGGAAATCCATTAACAAGACCATTACGTTCTGGAGAAGATGCAAGAATAAATGTACTTGTAGAAGATAATACAGGTGCTCCTCTTGTTGGTGCAGCAATCTCTGTTACTCCAAATACAAACCTTAGTGGTGCTATAGGAAGACTAAATGCTAGTGGAGAATTCCGAACTGATTTTAGAGCACCTGCTGTAACTACACCAACTCCTTTTGTTTATAGAATAAATCTTACAATACCTGCAGGTTATATTTTAACAACTCCTATTGCTCCTGTCACTATAAATGTTGAGCCACCACAGATGCGAATGACAATTACTCCAAGCGCAACAGAAGTAAGAATTGGTGATAGCATCAATATTGATTTTGTTGCTGTTGATGATAGAACTGGGAGTCCTATACCAGGTGTAAATTTCACTGTTACAAATCTTGCTGGAGGAAGATTACCTACAGGTTTCTTTCCCCCTTTATTTGTAGCTGGACCGCCTGCAGTTATAAGATCTGCATTTGCTCCTACTGCTGCTGTTACTCCTGGAGATTATCAATTTGATGTAATTGCAAGTACAACTCGAGGAGGCTATGCACCTGTTAATGGTAATTTTAATATTCGTGTTACGTCTCAAAAACATATGAGAGTGACAGTCAATTGGGTACCTGAACCTGCAAATAAATATATGCTCATGAATTTTGTTGTGTTTGATAGTGTTAGTGGAAATAATATTAATGGTGCTGTTATTGGTATTCGAGATGTTCATCCATATCCAGTTAATATTATTGGAACTGTTTATACAACAAATAACACAGGACAACTTCCTACAGAATTGAGAATTGATCTTGGAGGAGGAAGAGTTGCAGGAAAAGCAGGAGAAACACATAGATTAAACATAACTGTTATTTGCCCACCTTATTTACAAAGAACTGGATCTCTTGATATTAATTTCAGTCATCCTAGAACGCCAATGGGAACACCACAATCGAGGTTATTGTAAATGGCAGAAGAAGAAATTCAAGAAGTACAAAAAGGAGTTTTTCTTAATAGAAAAAATATTACTGGAAGCCCAGTTACAGAACCAGGTGATTTGAATTTTGTGGAGAGGTTAAGAAAAAGTGATGGGAGTACTATAGATATAGTACAGAAAATTCCATTGCCAGCAGATATGTTTACAACAGAAACTATTGAAATTGCTATTGAAATAATTCCTGATATTGAACCTGGTGCTTCTGCTCCAGTACGATTTAAGATTACAAGAGGGCAATTGTATGAAGGAGATCAAATCCTTATAGAATTTGCGAAAGTGCCAAGTCCTGCACTGAGTGATTTTCAACAGAGAGGAATACTTTTTTATGATAGAAGAGATTTTAACTTTCGTTCTAAGACAAGTGATGCTTCAGATACTTGTGTTATTGGCATTAGAATTGTTGATGCGTCTGGAAATGATTTAGGAGCAAAAGCTTCTGATCCATTTGCTATTAGACCAGCAGTACCAAAAGTTTTCACGATTGATCCTATCAAACCAATGTTAGAACAAGGAGAAGAAATAGAAGTGACTTTTAATTTTAATCATCCTGATACAGTTAATAATTTTAGAATCTTCATTGCAAATCTTGAAACTTCCGAGGATATTTATGTTATTAAGAAAATCCTTAGTACTCGTAAGTTTACATTGAAAATTCCTAATGATATTGAAGGTAAAAAGTTTAAGCTTAATATCATTGCTGAAGGAAATAGGGGGATTATTTCTACTGTGGCATCTAATACATTTTCTATAAAAAGAAAA
>CAYHUV010000001.1:22024-32277 GCA_964359695.1 Candidatus Woesearchaeota archaeon | reverse complement strand
AAGTTTAGTTTTTCTAAGTGTTGCAGGAGTTTATCCATACTTTTCCTTTGTTTTTCTTTTATTTAAGGCTTTCTTTTGTTGTAGAATATTCTTCAACAAATGTTCAAGTACTCTTGGCTAACACCCTTTCTATGCTCAAAAGAGAAGGAGAACAACACAATGCCAACCAACAACGATAGGTCAAACAGACTATTTGGAAGAGACTATATACCCGGTGATGAATGGATAGGAGAAAGACCATGACTAAAACACTTGAAGAAGAGGTTACTTGGGGAATGCTCTGTGAAGGATTTCAAAGTCTGGATGGAGTCCCAGATAGTTTTTACTCTGCAGAAGATCCAGATGATAGAAAAAGGCTTTGGTATGAAATACAAAGGAAAAGTACGAAAAAGAGTTTTGACCCTTTATCCTATAAAGACTAGTTTTTCTTTTTTTATTTATAACTCTCAAGCACTTCTTTTTCCATGAAATGCAAGTCTCCAGGAATGATAAGACATTGAGGGAATTTATTCAAAGGCTTTACATCCTTTGCTTCTGTATAGAGAATTGTAGGATGATCAGAACCAAGTTGTGCACAGACTACTACTTTTGTCTTTGTATCAAATCCTGATTTTTTTAACTTCTCTATTGCCTCAGAGGCTTCCATAAATTTGTTTTCATGAGGTACAAGATCTAATAAGCAGAGCGTGTGCAAAGGAAAATTTTCTTTGATAACCTTATATGCAGTATCACTTTCATGAAAGGGTATAGATGTCGTTTTTCCAAACTTGTACAACTCTAAACCAGTTATACCAATAGCATTGAGAATAGAGGCATTATGGACAACTTTCACTTCAATACCTTGTTGCTTTGCTTCCTGATAGAGAGCAATGTGGGTCGTTGCAGAAAAGACATCTCCTACAATGAGAAGAACAATATTATTATAGGCTGCTTGGCTCAAAATTGCAGTTGCATTTTCTACAACTTCTCTTTCTACAAGTTGGATTTCCTTGCCATAGAGTTTTTCTAAGGCTTGTTTGGAGCATTGTAATTTCGAGGTGTAGTTTTCTAAGTAGACAATGTCTGCTTTCTTGATTATTTCTAAACCTTTTACAGAAATGTCTTTTTCATCGTTCAGACCTAGGCCAATTAGAGATAACATGTGTTTGAAAGTTATTAAATCCTTTATAAAGCTTATTTCTTTTCTATCCTCTATACTTACCATAAACTATATAAAGGTTGGAGTATTTATTATGGCTTGGAGAGAGAAGAGAAAACGGAAAAATTAGATTCTCTAGGTTTACAATGAAATTAAAGGCTGTATTGCCTAGTCTGCGGGAAAAAAAGCGTTATATCGCTTTTGAAGTGCAGACGGAAAAGGCATTTGGACTTGAACACGTGAAGAAAAGTATCGAGCAAAGCATGAAAGGTTTCTTAGGAGACTTGGGCATGGCTCGCGCAGGAGTACTCTTTCTTCTGGATTGGAAGCAAAACAAAGGTATTATAAAAGTGAATACAAAATATGTTGATGATGTCAAGGCGTCTTTGGCACTCGTACAAGAGATTGCTCAAGAAAAAGCAATTGTTCGAAGTGTGGGTGTTTCAGGTGCTTTAGAAAAAATAAGAGATTCATACTTTAAAGGAGGAAACTAAAATGGAAGGAACACATCAAATGATGGGGTATGATAGAGCAAGTACCATGTTTAGTCCGGATGGACGATTGTTACAGGTAGAATATGCAAAAGAAGCAGTGAAGCAAGGAAGCACTGCTATTGGAGTTGTTTGCAAGGATGGAGTTATTCTTATTGCAGACAAAAGAGTCGCAGACAAACTTATTGTTGCTGAAGCTGTAGAAAAAATATTTCAAGTTGACAAACATATTGGTGCAACAGCTACTGGTTATATTATGGATGGAAGAATTCTTATTGAGAGAGCACAATTGATTGCACAACAACACCAAATAACCTATGCTGTTCCGATTGAAACTCTTACTTTAGTCAAAGAAATTTCTGATATTAAACAGTCATATACCCAATACGGTGGAGCACGACCATTTGGAGTGTCTATCTTATTTATTGGTGTGGATGATGAGAAATCAATATTATTTGTTACAGAACCAACCGGAATTTTCTTTGAATATAAAGCAGCTGCATTAGGTGAAGGCGCTGAAGCAGTAAAAGAAATTTTACACAAGGAATATTCTGAAACTATGAATATGGAGGATGCAATCAAAATGTGTATTAGAGCATTGAAGAAAGTGCTTGGCAAAGATTTTGATGCTAGACGTATTGATGGTGCATATGTTGATATGAAAGAGAAATCTTTTCAACTGATTGATAAAAAGAAATTTAGGATCTAAAAATGATACGCGTTGATCAAGCAATTATAGCACGATTAAAAAAGGATGGAGAAACTTTTGAAATCCTTGTTGATTGTGATAAAGCTCTTTTTTATAGAGAAGGAAAACTCAGTGATATCTCTCAAGTTGTAGCTACTAAAGAAATTTTTGTTGATGTCAATAAAGGTTTGCGTGCCTCTGAAAAAGAACTAAAAAGACTTTTTCAAACGGACAAATTCGAGAATATTGCTGATATTATTTTGAAAAAAGGAGAAATACAAATTACGGCAGAACATAGAAACAAATTACGTGAAGAAAAAAGAAAACAAATAGTGACTTTTATTCACAGAAATGCTATTGATGCAAAAACTGGACATCCGCACCCACCACAGAGAATTGAAGCAGTGATGGAGCAAGCAAAGATAAAGATTGATGAATTTCACTCTGTTGAATCACAAGTGCAAGAAATTATTACAAAAATACGACCATTGATTCCCATAAAATTGGAAATTCGTGAACTTTCTGTGATTGTTCCAACAAAATATGCACATGCAATATCTGCACATGTAAAAAGAGTTGCAAGTAATGTGAAAGAACAATGGCAAAAAGATGGAAGTTTGAAAGCAGTATTAGAAATACCTGCAGGAATTCAAGAAGAAGTCGAAACTGAATTGAATAAATTAAGTAAAGGAGAAGTTGATATTACGATATTAAACAAAAAATAAGGAGAAATATAAAATGAGTAAATTAGTTATACAAGAAAAGCAAGTTGTCATCCCTGGGGATGTACTTGCAGAAGGAATGGATTACCTTCCTGGAAAAGGAGCCTTTCGCGAAGGGGATAATATTATTTCTTCAAGATTAGGGCTGATGAATGCCAGTGGAAGAATTTTGAATATTATTCCATTGAGTGGACGTTATGTCCCAAGACGAGACGATACTGTTATTGGATATATCAAAGATATGTCGTACAGTTCATGGTTTGTTGATGTAGGTTATGCCTATGAAGCATCCCTTTCTATGAAAGATGCAACTGCTGACTTTATTGAAAGAGGTTCTAGTTTAAGTGATTATTTTGCTATTGGTGAGATTATTCTTACTAAAATTAGCAATGTCACTAAAGAAGGAAATATTGATTTGACTATGAAAGCACCTGGTTTGCGAAAGATGCAAGGCGGGAAGATTATTGAGATTACCCCTTCTAAAATACCTAGAGTTGTAGGAAAACAAGGAAGTATGATATCTTTAATCAAAGATAAAACTGGATGTAATATCTTTGCAGGCCAAAATGGAAGAATCTGGATTAGAGGATCAAGTACTGAAGCAGAAAAACTTGCAACAGAAGCAATCCAATTGATTAATGATAAGGCACATACCTCTGGACTCACTGAACGAGTTGGAGCATTCCTTGAGCAACATGCATTGGAGATTCAAAAATGAAATATACAAAACGAAATGATGGAAGAAAATTTGATGAATCACGACCAATGAAAGCAGAAGTCGGTGTTGTCAAAAATGCAGTAGGTTCTGCAAGATTTCAAATTGGAAAAACAATTGCAATTGCAGCAGTATATGGACCAAAAGATTTGTTTCCTAAGTTCCTTCAAAAACCACAAACAGCAGTATTACGATGCTACTATAATATGATGGCTTTTTCTGGATCTGGAGAGCGAGTACGACCAGGAGCAAATAGACGAAGTAAAGAAATAAGCATGGTTATTTAGAAGGCTTTTGAACCTGTACTTGACTTGAGCGAATTTCCTAAAGCGGTTGTTGATGTGTACATTGAACTTATACAAACAGATGCAGGAACACGATGTGCAGGAATTTGTGCAGCGTCTCTTGCATTAGCAGATGCAGGATTTGATATGAAGGATCTTGTATGTGCTGTTTCTTGCGGTTTAGTTGGAGATCAAGTTGTTGTTGATCTTGATAAGACTGAAGAAGACTTTGAAGGAGGGGCAGTGGATATTCCTATTGCGATGCTTCCTAGAACTGGAGAAATAACACTTTTACAGCTTGATGGAGAAATTAGTAAAGAAGATCTTAAGAAAGCAATTGAAGCAGGAAAAGAAGCATGTAAAAAAATCTATGAGGTACAAAAAGCAGCATTGCGTGCTAAGTATGCTCAGGAGGAAGTCGCATGATGGTCTCACGAGAATATATAGAATCTGTTATTGCAAAACAAATGCGAATGGATGGAAGAAAATTTGATGAATATAGAAAGATTGAAATTGAGTATGGTATATCTTCTAAGTCCGCTGAAGGATCAGCACGTGTTAAGATTGGAGATACAGAAGTTGTTGCAGGTATTAAGTTAGAGTTAGGAACACCATTCCCTGATAAACCCAATGAAGGATCAATCATGGTTAATGTTGAGCTTCTACCACTCTCTTCAACACTATTTGAATCAGGACCACCTAGTATTGATGCAATTGAACTATCACGTGTTACTGATAGAGGAATACGTGAAAGTAAAGCATTAGACTTCAAGAAACTATGTGTTAAAGAAGGAGAAAAAGTTTGGCTTGTGTTTATTGATATCTATCCAATTAATGCTGGAGGAAATCTTTTTGATGCATGCAACCTTGTTACCCTTGCAGCACTGCGAGATGCGGTTTTCCCAGCACTTACTGCGGAAAATAAAATAGATTATTCAAAGAAAACAAAAACAAAGCTCCCTTTGACAAAATTGCCTTTAGCATGCACTGTTTGGAAAGTACAAAATGAATTTATTGTTGATCCAACTACAGAAGAAGAACTTGCGGCTCATGCGCGATTAAGTGTTGTGTTTACAGAAGATGGGAAAATCTGTGCTATGCAGAAAGGTGGAGAATCTCCTTTGACTAGTGAAGAGATTAGTATTATCCTCGATCTTGCAGAGAAGAAAACACAAGAATTGAGGAGGTATTTCAAATGATGGAGTCCTTTACAAAATATGAAAAAGCTAGAATTATTGGAGCAAGGGCTTTACAGATAGCAATGGGAGCACCGATCTTACTCAAAATGAAGAAAGATGATTATGAGAAGATGAGATACAACCCCATTAATATTGCAAAGAAAGAATTTGAAGAAGGAATTATTCCTTTGAGTGTGAAGAAACCTTTTCCACAAAAATCTAAACATTAATTTATTTTTATTTTATTTATTTGTTTCTTTACTGTCTCTTTTAATTTTTCTAAATGTGATGGAAAATTTGTGTAGTTTTGCCCCCAAGAATTAAAAAAGGTAAGATACTGAGGATTTTCTCGTAAAGATGGTTTTTTGATCTCATCTGTATAACCAAGAGTAAGGATAATTTCTGGATCCATGTCTTCTGGTATATCAAGAGCTCTTTGTACACTTTCATTGTCAAAGGCACCTATCCAGCATGTGCCAAGCCCATAATCAGAAGCAGTTAACATTATACCAAAAGCAAAGTTTGCACAATTTTGAATACTATACATTTGTCCAAGCTTACCATAATGGTTCTTCACATCTTTGTAATCATTGCAGATTACAATAAATACTGGTGCTTCTATCATCCATTCCTGTTCTACACATGCATCAGAAATTAACTGGCGTTTGTCTTGTTCCGTTACAATAATACATTTCCAGTTTTGGAGATTGCCTGAAGAAGGAGCAAAGCCTGCAAGGTCAATGATTTCTCCAATTGTAGCTAGAGGAATTTCTTTATCTTTATATTTTCTAATGGATCTTCTTCCTAAATAGACATTCTTGAATTCCATTGTTGTTCTTTATGTGTAGGGGATATATAAAGTTTTATGCTGCTGCGGCTTCAAACTTTGGTGGAATAGCACCTTCTAATTTTAGTTTTTCTAAGTAGGCCTTGCTTGCTTGGATTAGTTCTTGTTGTTCTTTTAATAGAGGAATAATCTTTGCATCAATTTGTTGTATTTGATTCATAATTTGTTCAAGATTTATATTAATCTTCTTTGCCTCATCTGTATATGCTACTAATTGAGACATTTTCTCTTCAATGAGCTTTTGATTTTGTTGTAATAATGGGACTTGTTGAAGTGGAGCAACTTTCTTTTCATTAGCTAAGAAAAAAACACTCTTAGAGTCATGTACTAGTCTAAGTATATCATTAGTCATTACAGACCTATTCTTTGATAAAGATTGTAAAGATTCATAGTGTTCACGCTCTTGTGCATCAAATGCAATCAACCCCTTTGCAAGAGGTTTTATTTCTTCAACAATCCCTATAATTCTTCCAAGACTGGGATCTGTTTGACCAAATTTTTCTATTTGCCTTGCTTGTTCTAAAGCAGCTCTTTCTATTCTTGACTGCTCATCAATTACATCTCTGAGATTATTTAATCCTTTCTTAAAATTCTTTTGAGCTAAATGATACTCCTCATAGAGCTTATTAAAAAGGACTTTTTGTTGGCTCATTACCTTTTCTTGTTCATTAAGAATAAGCTTAAACTGACTTACTTTTTCTTCACTAAAATTTCCTGTTGATGCAACGTTACCCAGTAAACCAGATGCATTCGCTGCGAGATCTTTTCCTTGAGCTCCTAATTGACCAGCTTGTCCTTCCTGTGCAGATTCGTTCTTCTCATTATTTCCTTCATTCTTATCTTTTGTCCAATTATCAACCATATTATTCATCGCTCTTTCACCAAGCTTTCCCATAGTTTGCTTTCCCCAGCCAAATACACTGAAGATAGGAGCAAGAATTACTTTGTATAGAATCCAAAGAATAAAAACTGCAACAAGTACAATGATAAAAGCCATTGCACCTCCACCGAGAAAATCACCTATAGCCATAGCAATCTTTAAATAAATCAAACTTATTAAACTTTCCATGCAATATCTTATCTTAGCTGAGCTTTATGTTCAAATGGAGAAAACTTCTAAACGATTAGAAAAAACGTTTCTTCTTTCTGAATTCCTTAAAAAATGTTCTAATGAGGATTTGAAGAAAATAGTATACCTTATCCAAGGAAGAGTGTTTGCGCAGGCTGATGAAAGAAAATTGGGAATGAGTACACAACTACTTGTAAAAGCAATTACACAGGCAAGTGGAGAAAGTAAGGAAACAGTAGAAAATGAATGGAAAAAAGAAGGAGATCTTGGTTTAGTTGCTGAGAAACTTATTGGTAAGAAAAAACAGAGAACTCTTTTTGGAAAAGCACTTACAGTTGCAAAAGTTGTCGAAAATATTACGAAACTTTCTGAATTAGAAGGAGATGGTACTGTACAAAGAAAAGTTTCCCTGATTGCAGAATTGCTGAGCACTGCTTCTCCTATTGAAGCAAGGTATGTTGTACGAACAGTTGCTGAGGATTTACGTGCAGGAGTTGGTGATAGTGCATTGAGAGATGCATTAGTATGGGCTTTTTATCCTAAAATTATTGGAATATTCCATCTTTGTGAAAAATGTAAGACATTTAATCCAGATACTGAGAAATGTCTTGTGTGTGGACAAAAAATTGAAACAAAATTTTCTGAACAGGTACAAAAAAAATTTTCTAAAGAAATTATTGTCCCAAAAGATGAAAAAGAAGGAAGAGAAACATATAATGCCTTTCTTGAAGAAGTGCAGCATGCATTTAATGTAAGCAATGATTTTGGAATGCTTGCGGAGTTACTTAAAGAAAAAGGGCCAGCAGGTTTGAAACATACACTTCTTACTGTCGGAAAACCAATAAAAGCAATGCTTTATCCCAAAGTTAAAAATATAACAGAAGGATTTGAAGTTGTTGGAAAACCTGCAATGTTAGAACCTAAATTAGATGGTTTTCGGGTACAGATTCATATGAACAAGGATTCTCTTAAATTATTTACTAGAAATCTTGAAGATGTTACAAAACAATTCCCAGATGTTATACAAGCAGTGAAAAAATATGTAAGATCTAAAGATTTTATTATTGATAGCGAAGTTGTTGGCATTGATCCAAAAACAAAAAGAGTTGTTCCATTTCAACAAATCTCTCAAAGAATAAAAAGAAAACATGATATTGAAAGCATGGCAAAAACAGTTCCAGTTGTCATTACAATTTTTGATGTTATGGAACTAAATGGAGAAACACTTTTAGATATGCCATTTGAAGAACGAAGAAAACGACTTAAGGCAATTGTGAAAAATGAAAAGAATGTTATTGAAATTATTGAACAGTTTATTACAGATGATGAAGATAAAGCTAAAAGATATTATGAAGAATGTTTAGTTAAGGGACATGAGGGAATTATGATGAAAAGTTTACAGGGGAATTATACTCCAGGAAAACGAGTAGGACTAGGAGTAAAAATAAAACCTGTGATGGAATCTTTAGATTTAGTTATTGTTGCAGCAGAATGGGGTGAAGGAAAACGAGCAAATTGGTTGAGTAGTTTTACTGTCGCATGTAGAGATAAAGACCAATTGAAGGAGATCGGAAAAGTTAGTACAGGATTAAAAGAGAAGAGTGAAGAAGGAGTAAGTTTTGAAGAGCTTACACAAGAGTTGAAAAAAAATATTCTTCAAGAGAAAGGAAGAAATGTTATTGTTAAACCTAAAATTGTTGTGGAAGTTCTTTTTGAAGAAATACAAAAATCTCAAAGTTACAACTCAGGTTATGCTTTGCGTTTTCCAAGAATTATTCGCCTTCGAAATGATAAAGGTGCACAAGATATTTCTACTTTAAAAGAGATTGAACGTTTTTATCTGGAACAAAAGTGACAATTTGTCGTCAATAAACACAGTGAATTTATAAGAATTATATAAAAAGATAGATAGCTTTATATAGAAGTTTTCATTATTGTTGTTTGTTACGAGTAACAATACGTAACAAAGAGAGTTTATTTAAAAAAAAAAAGAGGGGATACGGTCCCTGGAGGGGAATGCCAATGATTGTTAAAGAAGAATTTTTAAACCAATTACGACAATTGTTTAGTCTTAACTTGTATGAAGTTAAGATCTGGACTGCATTGTTATCTAGAGGAATTTCTACTGCTGGAGAACTTTCTGAAATAGGAGATGTTCCACGAAGCAGGACGTATGATGTTCTAGAAAGTCTAGAAAAAAAAGGTTTTATTGTTATGAAGTTAGGAAAACCTTTGAATTATGTTGCAGTCGAACCACAAGAAGTTGTTGAACGAGCAAAAAAAATTGTGCATAAAGATGCAAAAGATCAAGTGAAAAAACTTGAAGGGCTTCGTGGTGGAGATCTTTTAAGTGAACTGGATTCATTGTACAAACAAGGAATTGAATTTATTGAACCTTCTGATCTTTCTGGTGCATTGCGTGGAAGAACTAATGTATATACACATATGGAAAGCTTGATTAAAAATGCTAAGAAGAGTGTATATATCATGACTTCATCAAAAGGATTAGTGCGAAAAGCAGATGCATTGAAATCAAGTTTGCAAGCATTGGCAAAAAAAGGTGTAGATATTCGTATTGCTGCACCTATTGATAAAGAAAGTGCGGCTGTTGCGAGAGAATTTTCTGAATTTGCAAAAGTCAAATCTGTTGAAAAGCTTGATGCAAGATTTTGTATTGTTGATGATACAGAATTGGTGTTTATGATTATGGATGATAAAGATGTTCATCCTACCTATGACATAGGGATTTGGGTAAACACTCCTTATTTTGCAGGTGCATTAAGTAGCTTGTATAATCTTGCATGGAAGAATATGAAGGATTATAACGCAGTTAAGACTGTTTAATTTTTTTTCTTATTATTCTTTTACTTCCCAATACCCACCTTTATCTGGGCCTATTCTTTCTAAGAAACCCTTATTCTTTAATTTAGCTAAATATTCCTTGATTGTTTCTTCAGAAAGATTTAATTTCCTGGCTATTTCTGACTTAGTTATTGTTTGTTTTTCTTTGATTACAGTTAATATTTTCCCTTCAAGAGGGGTCGTTTTCTGGGGGGTTTTCTGGGGGGGTTTTTCTATACCCCCCCCTAATTTTTCTCGTAACTCTTCATATCTGGGTCTT
>CAYHUV010000001.1:20367-22014 GCA_964359695.1 Candidatus Woesearchaeota archaeon | reverse complement strand
TTTGATTACAGTTAATATTTTCCCTTCAAGAGGGGTCGTTTTCTGGGGGGTTTTTTCTATACCCCCCTAATTTTTCTCGTAACTCTTCATATCTGGGTCTTTGAAATGTGACTATGAAGAAACCTCCAAATTCAAATTTAGGTCTGGGTAAACCTTCTTCTTTTAGAGCAGTTCTTATTTTCTTAATACCAGAACCTGCTTTTTCTACAAGATCCATTCTGTGAAATATGTCTGCAATGATCTCATTACGTCTTATGGAAACTATTAGGCATCTTTTACGTCTTTTGTAAGATTTGATTTTCTTTACAAAAGGAATTCTTTTCCCCTAATTTATGCCTTTTAGCCATTTTTGGGCTATTTCTTATATACTTACATAATACGTATCTTTTGGATAGGTTTATAAATAAATACTTACATTATACGTATTGTGCGTGTGGTAAAGATAAGGAAAAAACAAGAGAATAGTAGCTATTCTGCTAATCCACAAGCCAAAGACATTCTTCATCTTCTAAAAAATACATACAAAATTTCTGACCAGGATCTTTTAAAACTTCTTCTTGAAGCACAAGAAAAACTTTCTGAAAAAGAAAAATTCCCACTTAATATTATTAATGAAAAACTTACTGTCCTCGAGTCCTTAGTAAAATATCTCAGAGAGCAAAAAAACTATACTCTGCATGAATGTGCAGAAATTCTTGGAAGAAACGAGAAAAACCTTTGGCACGCATACCACAGCGCAACACAAAAAGTGCCTTCTCCATTGAGAGGAGAGGCTTCTTCGATATTCGTGCCTTTGGATATTTTCTCTGACGAAAAATTGAGTCCACAAGAAGCTCTAGTGTTCTATCTCAAGGAAAATGAGAAGATGACTTTGCACATGATAGCGAAGCTGCTCTTCAGAGATGATAGGACGATTTGGACGGCATATACACGAGCGAAACAAAAGTATGACACAAAAAAATAAAGTAGGAAATTGTAAACAGAGGAAGCTTGAACTAGTGCAGGCTTTAGAGTATACTAGAAAACTCTCTAAAGTTCTAGAAGAATATAGTTCCAAACTTGAACTCTCTTACAGAGAAGGTAGAATTTCCTACTTAGATTATAGAGAAAAAGAACGAAGAGTATTCGAAGGAAGAAACTCTAAAGAGTGGTTAAGTTACTATGCTACTTGTATTAAATATTATGAACAAGAATTAGAACGTGTTGAAAATAGAGAATCAGTAACTGAGAAGAATAAACACAATCTAGGAATTATTGGATTAAGTATCTTCTTTGTAATACTCTTAAGTTTTGGTGTATACACAGAATATGACAATATTATTGGACTTGTTACTATAGACACATTCTCTGAAGAAAATATTCCTATTGATGCATTAGACCAGGAGAATATTGTAGAATCTACTGCTGGCTCTGAAGAGAGTGAAAGTGCTGCAAACGTGCCTGAAGAAGGATTAGGTATTGCACCTAGTGCAACGATTATGCCTATAGAGGAAAATGTTAATGATGAAAATCCTGAAGAGGAGATTGAAATAAATATTACTCTTCCAGAAATAGAAATACCAGAAGAAAATCTAAGTGAAGTTCCTGAAAAAGAGATTGAAATAAATATTACTCTTCCAGAAATAGAAATACCAGAAGAAAATCTAA
>CAYHUV010000001.1:0-20267 GCA_964359695.1 Candidatus Woesearchaeota archaeon | reverse complement strand
ATATTACTCTTCCAGAAATAGAAATACCAGAAGAAAATCTAAGTGAAGTTCCTGAGGAAGAGGTTGAAATAAATATTACTCTTCCAGAAATAGAAATACCAGAAGAAAATCTAAGTGAAGTTCCTGAGGAAGAGGTTGAAATAAATATTACTCTTCCAGAAATAGAAATACCAGAAGAAAATCTAAGTAAGGTTCCTAAGGAGATTATTGAAAATCTTACACAAATAATCATACCAGTGATTAATATCAGTCTTGCACAAGAAGAAAGTCTCGTACAATCTACAGCAAGAATTGGACAGTCTGTACGTTGGAGTAAAACTGTTAGTCTTGAACAAGAAGGGATGAATATTAGTGTAGATATCCCAGCAAAAGCACAACTCATTGGAGTTAGAGAAATTGAAAATGCTGTTGAAATAGAAATCTCTGTAACAAAGATTACCTTGAATATTTCAGGAGAATTGCAAACTATTGAAAGATATGAACATCAAAGAGAAAGAAATACTGTACAGCTTTCATCCTTTGGAGGAATCTTTGATAAAATAGCTATACTCTTACAAAATATGTTTGCACTTACTGGATATACAACCATTGATCCAGATACCACTGCAGATAACATCACAGTTATTATTGAAGAACCTGTACAAGAAGTCATAGTTGATTATTATACAGAAGCTCCTCTGGCAACTGAAGAATATACAGAGTTTGGAAAGAGAATTATAATTAGTTCAAATACACATTATGAAAATATTGTTAGCTTCACAGATATTCCTGATGTTGATGAAATGAATATCAAACTCTATTGGATTGTAAATGAAACTAGACAAGAATTTAATTATACTGCTTATGATCTGAATAAGAATGGTAAAGTGGATTATATTGAATGGATCACACCACACTTATCTAATGAAACATTCGAAGTAAGCCTAAATATTATCAATGTTTATTCATATCCTTATGTACAAGGAAATTGGACTGTTGATTTCAATACAACTGGTACTGCAAATCTAACTATCACTACATTCAATGGTACACAATGGTCTGAGGCTAATGAAAGTTATGACTTGAGATTCCTAGAAGTAAGATGTGGAGATGCAGTAATGCCTTATGTCTGGACAAATAATTCAGTATTCATTGAAAATTATAGTTGTGCAAGTATAGGAACAGAAGTGAGCAAGGTTATTACTGCTGGTGTACACAACTTAGCATTCACTTTTGGAGGCATTACAAAGTATGCATACAATGCTGCAGGTGATTTCACTACCTGTCCAGATATTACTGGAAATGTTACTGTTAGTGTGAACACAGTATGGAGCAATGCAAGCTTTACTTGCGATTATATTACTATCACAAATAATGCTATTCTAACTTTGAATAGTACTGGAGCTGGGAATACAACGATTAATATTACTGCCTATGAAATTAATATCACTAGTGGTTCACAAATTAGTGTTGGAAGCACTGGATATCTTGCAAACCAAGGACCTGGTGCTCCAGCTGCCTCATCTGCAACTCCTGATGGAGGAGCAGGTCACGGAGGTATGGGAGGAGAATCAACTGCAAATATTCAAGGAAGCATTTATGATAATATGCTTTATCCATTACAAATGGGTAGTGGAGGGGATAATAATAATGCAAGAGGACCAGTTCGTGCAGCAGGTGCAGTATCTTTCAATGTAAGTGGAAACTTAATTGTGGATGGAATGATTAATGCAAGTGCTGGGAAATCTACTGTGGGCGGATCATCTGGGGGAAGTATCCTCATCAACACCACAACACTTAGTGGTAGTGGTACTATTAATGCTACTGGAGGAGGAGCAACAACTGGAACTGATGGAAGTGGAGCTGGTGGAATGATCACCGTTTATTCTGTTACAAATAGCTTTACAGGAAAATTAAGTGCTACTGGTGGAGTTAGTGCTAGTGGTACAAGTAGTGGAGCTGCTGGAACTATCTATACCAAAACAAGCAGTCAAAGTTATGGAGAGTTAACTATCGAAGGAAATAATGTATCTAAAATGGATTCTACCCTACTTAATGCGACCATAGGCTTACCTGCTAATTTAGACAATCTCACTATTGCTAATGGAAGCCAAGTCGTTTTGAATAGCAGTAGTCTTACTGTGAATAACACACAATTCATCTTAGATTCAGGTTCATCTTTCTTCCAGAGAGGAAAAATTTTATTCCCTAGAGTACAAACTGTGAACATTTCTGGAAATCTATTGTTTACAAGAGAATATGATTTCAATCAGTCTTCAGTATGGAATTTACTCCCAGGAGCAAATGTTTCTACAGAATCAACTTTATACGAGAGTACGGAAGCTCCATATGTAATAAATCTTAGCGTAAAGAATTTAACCATTGCTAGTGGTGCAACAATTAACTTATCAACTACAGGATATGGAGCGAACCTAGGACCAGGAAGAGCAGTTACTGCTGCGGCTGCTGACCCTGGTGCTGGACATGGAGGAATTGGAGGAATTGGTGCTGGCGGAGATGGAGGAACTGTTTATGACAATATTCTTGCACCTACTCAACCAGGAAGCGGAGGAGATGTGGGAACAAGTGGAGCTGGAGTTGTATTCTTAAATGTCTCTGATACATTAACAATTAATGGAATTATTGATCTCGCTGCAGAGAAATCTAGTGCTGGTGGAGGATCAGGAGGAAGTGTTTACATTAATGCAAGTAATTTCACAGGATCAGGATTAATTTTGGCAGATGGAGGAGGTAGTGTAAATAACAATGATGGAGCAGGAGGAGGAGGAATAATTGCGGTTTATTATGGAACAAACACTTTCACAGGAATATTTAATGCAACAGGTGGAAGGAGTGCAACAAATCTTCACGGAGGAGGAGCTGGGACTATTTATACAAAAACATGGAACCAAAGAGAAGGAGAACTAACTTATCAAAATGGAAACTCTACTACTGCAGCATTATCAATATTAAACAGCACAACATTCTCTGGGATTACATTAGGTAACTTAACTATTGCTAATGGAAGCCGTGTCAATGCTAATATTCCTCTTACTGTGAATAATACTAACTTTGTTCTTGATGCTATAAGTGAATTTAATCCTTACAATGATTTCTGGGCTCTACGAATTACTAATATCACTATTTCAGGAAATATCCAATTTGCGAATAATTATAGTTTTAGTCCAAGTGCTACTATGACTCTCTATAACGGAGCAAATCTCTCCCATATACCTAACTCTAATGCTACTGGAGTTACTGCTCTTTATAGTATTAATTTGAGTCTGCAAAATATTACAATTGCAAATGGTGCAAAGATAGATGTTGTACGAGGAGGATATAGTTCTAAGAATGGACCTGGAGGAGTTTCAACTTCCTCTGGTACTTCAAACCCTGGGGCAGCATATGGAGGAATAGGAGGAGGAATTGCTACAACACCACTTCAAAAACATACATATGGAAACCTTACTGCACCTCTTTCTCCAGGCAGTGGAGGAGATGGTGGAACAGAAGGGAGTGCTGGAGCTGGAGTTGTATTCCTAAATATTACAGATACTTTAGATGTGAATGGACTCATTAACGCAAGTGCAAGTAAAGTTACCTCAACAGGAGGTGGATCTGGAGGAAGTATCTATATTATTACAAAGAATATTACTGGAAATGGAACTATTAATGCTCAAGGAGGAGATACGAGTGTAAACAGTGATGGAGCAGGTGGAGGAGGAAGAATAGCAATTTATTATCAAACTCTCGGCTTTACTGGAAATGTTAATGTCTCCAAAATTAATGGAACTAGTGTTCTTAAATCAGATGCTGGAAGCTTGTTCATGTGCCAGATGACTGGAAATGTTGCTTGTATGAGTGCAGGCGGAGCTACAGTAAAACTTATCAGTGGAAATATGACTCTATTAACTGAGTATACTATGAATGAGAGTGTCTCTATCAACAAAACTATTAATTCTACTTGGACGGCAAGTAGCTCTGTCAATTGGACGGATCAATCTAATAATTGGACTAATACTATTGCTGTTCATACCTTTACTGGTCTTACTGCTAGTACAAATTATAGTATCTTTGAGAATGCTACTTTGAATAGTACACAAGTAACAAATGGAGCAGGAGCATTGACTAATTTTAATACTTCATTGAATTCAGCACAGCATGATATTAATTTGAGATCAAATATAGGAACAGGATCTCTCGGATTAAGTATTGCTGATGGAACAATTGCATTTGGTTCAGGATATTACAATGCAAGCTGTACACAAGGATACTCATATCTTAACTCAAATAGCAGTAACAGTTGTTGGATTAATACTACTGCATACCCTGCCGATGGAGATGTACATCTCATCTCAAATAATGGAAGTGCAGCTGCAAACGTTACCGCATATCTACAAGTCGTTGATGCAGAGCAGATATTCTGTGACAGTGCACAAGGTTGTCCATTAACCTCAAATGCAAATGTGAATATACTCACAGCAGTATCACAGGTTGGTTCATGTACTGCTTTACATGCTACAAGCACATTAGCTTTATTCAATACGAATGGCACTGCAGGAATGTGTGATTCATTAGGCTTTGCTGCAGGAGCACAACAAATTAAAGCATGGATAGAATTACAAGTGCCTAGAGATGCGACTGCTGGAGCAAAGACAATAACTGTTGTCTACCAAGCAATTGCAATTTAAATTAAAGGACGAAGAACAAAAAAAGAATATTCTTTTATTGTTTCCAAAGTATCTGAGACAACAAAAACAGCTTTCTCTGGAAAAGTCGTGAGCTCTTTAATCTTAAAACCATATTCATATTCTTTTAATTCAGACCAGTCAATATCTTTTTCTTTGTATACATGAAGATTACAACCTCTCTTCATCATAGCAATTCCTGCTTTGATAGAATTATTATCTTGTAAAATTAGGATGATATGCGATTCTTTCGTTATAGGAAGTCCTCCTGGTCCAGGAATTTTTTCTGTGAAAATATATGCATGTTTATTGAAAATTTCTATCTGAATATAATGTTATGGATCCTTGAGTTTTACTTTTGCACCTGTGTGTTCCACAACGTACGCACCAACTTCTTTCTCTATTTCTTGAGAAGAATAAGGAAAGTCTTCCATTCGTTGACAAGAAATACGGAAGGTTCCAGTTTTATATGCCTTGAGAGATTCTTTTTTTATTGCTTCTATGTCTTGAGATAGTTCTATGCCATAGGAATAGGATGCTATGCCAAAGATATGGTTTAATTGTGGGACTTGTTCTTCAGTATCAATAATCATTCTCCCTCGAATACGCCAAACCTGTTTGTAGGTTATATTATTTTTCTTTAAACAATCGATAATATTTCTTTGCAAAGCTCTTTCGAAGAAAATTCTATTTTTTCCTTTAAGGTATAATTCTCTATAACGAATGATGATCATGAGGTTTTTGAGAATATAAGAGATTTATAAGGGTGTTGCTTTAGATATGTAATGCAGCTATTTGTCTTGAGATAAGAACGATATACTCTGCTATTGCTTTTTGATTTGAACGAATCTCAAAATCTTTTATTTTGTCAAACCATTTAAAGTGAGGCTGTTCTTCTGCAATAGGTCTAAATTTCTCTTCAGTATAGGAGTTTAGAAAAAGCTCTTTACTATGGTGGAGGCTATTATAAAAGAAGATTTGGAACTATTAGAAATGTCGCAGAACAAGTAGGTATGCTGAAAATTGACTCTAGCAGTGCGTATGACCTTGCTCAGATAGCATTAGGGAATGCAGAACTCTACCTGCTTAATAGTTGTCCTCATGATGTTGTAGCTGGTGTTTGTATTGTACAAGAAGCTGGAGGAAAAGTAACTGATTTTGAAGGGAAAAACTGGCGTATTGATTCTAAGAGTATTGTTGTCTCTAATGGAGTGATTCATGATCAGGTTATTGAAACATTAAGCCAATCAAAAGACCAAATCAGAGAGGCTTTTGGCATATGAAAAGATACCAGTTCCATAGACTTGAAGGAGTAGAATCTGTTTGTGGTATTAAGCAAGGCTCTCCATTAAAAATAAATTATGTTAAAGTAAAAGAAGTTAGTTCTCAAGATACAAGCCACTATCATCCCCTGGGTCAGGAATATTATATTTATCTTAAAGGAAAAGCAATCCTAGAAGTTGAAGGAAAACATATTGACGCTTCTACTGGAGATATTATTCTCGTTGAAGCTGGTGAAAGGCATCGAGTCCTTCAGATTATTGAACCTGTAGAATGTCTAGTTATACGTACAAATCACTCTTTAGGAGATAGAATCGCTGTAGAATAATTTACTTCTGAATAAACTCCACACCGGGCATGCCTTTAAACTCTTTATCACCTGTGACAAAAGGAATTTTATTCTCTTGTGCAAAGACATAGCCTACTGCATCAAAAAAAGAAACATCTTGTTTTTTGTGTGCATGTCTAAACTTCATTGCCTTTATTAAAGTCTGAAGTGGTACTTGTCTTGTATTTCCAAGTAATTTCTTTAACCAATAATTTGCTGTAGCCTCATTATATTCTCTTAGTATAATTCCATAAAACTCTGCTAAAGTAAGGTGTGAAATAATAAATTCTTCATTTTCATACATGGAAAATTTTTCATTTGCTCTACTTATCTCCCAAAGAATATAGGTGTCAAAATATTTCAAAGCCATTTACTCTCCCTAAACTCTTTTCTATACTCCTTCAGAACAGTTTCTGCAGATTTCTTTGAAGGCAAAGCCCCAAATAATTCTTTTAGAACATTAGATTTCTTTTGGATCGTAACAACTAACTCCTCTCCAGGTTTTAGATGTTGCTCTTTTACTATATCCGCAGGGAATATAGCCCCCACAGAATTTCCTACCCTTGCCAATTTAAGTGTAACTGTTTCCATGTATTACATATGGGTATTACTTATTAATAAGCTTTTCCCCTTACATTCCGAAAGATTTCCGGATTGAAGTAAGCTTTATAAAGCTCTTGCTTCCCAAAATACCTATGGTTAAAAATATTATTCGAACCTATAAGGATCAAAAAAATTATCAGGTCGTTCCCTCTGCAGATGTGGATCATCTTCCAAAAGTAGAAGGCTATGATTTTGAAAAAGGTTTTGATTTAGGGAAATTTTTAGAGAGCTATGCACATACAGGTTTCCAAGCAAGTCATTTTGCACATGCTGTTCATATTGTTGAAGAGATGCGAAAAGAAGAGGCAACCATCTTTTTAGGATATACTTCGAATATGGTTACGTCAGGTATTCGAGATATTATTACTTTCCTTGTGAAACACAAACATGTGCATGTGCTTGTTACTACAGGTGGAGGTATCGAAGAAGATATTATTAAAGTCCTTAAACCCTTTCATGTAGGAAAGTTCCAAGTTTCTGGAAGAAGCATGCTGGATATGGGAATTAATCGAACAGGGAATATTTTCATCCCAAATGATCGTTATCTTTATTTTGAGAAGTTTATTCAGCCGTTCTTAGATAGAATTTACAAGGAACAAAAAGAAGAAGGCATTGTACATAGTTCGAATGATATTTGTAGAGAGTTAGGAAAAGAAATTGCTCAAGAAAAGAACTGTGAAGAGTCTATTTTATATTGGGCATACAAAAATAATATTCCTGTGTTTTGTCCCACACTCATGGATGGATCTTTTGGGGATCTGGTGTATTTTATGAAACAAAGACATAAGGATTTTGTTCTTGATGTGAGTGCAGATACAAAGAAGATTGTGGATATTGCTTTGAATGCGGAGAAGACAGGTGCGATTATTTTAGGAGCGGGAGTTGCTAAACATTTTATCTTGAATGCGAATATCTTTCGAGAAGGTTTAGATTATGCTGTCTACATCAATACTGCACAAGAATATGATGGAAGTGATTCTGGTGCAGAAGTAGAAGAAGCAATTACATGGGCAAAGATACAGGCAAATGCTCTCCATGTGAAAGTGCATGCGGATGCGACTCTTGTGTTTCCTTTATTGGTTGCTGGGACTTTTGGGAAGAAGTAACTTTTAACCACTACATTTATCGACTATCTATAGTTTTTATTTTATTCACTTAACCACTACAATGTTTTATACTGTTCTGCATACTCTTCAAAGCAAAATTGACAAATAGGCTTTAGAGCTTTGTTTCTTGCAGAGTCTAATGCAGCAATATATCTTCCTCTTTTTTTTTCATGAATTGCTAAAGGGCTATAGCCTTTATACAAAAGAAGCCAATTGAGAAATAGTCTCCCTACTCTTCCATTGCCATCAATAAAAGGATGAATAATCTCAAATTGAGCATGTGATTGTGCTGCAACTTCAAAATCATCAACTTTTTGAAAAGCTGGTTTTATCCATTCTAAGAGCTCTTGCATTCTCTCTTCTGTAAAAAGATAGGAACTGGTGTATACATCTCCAATATAATTCTGAACTTTTTTATATTCTCCTAAGGTCTTTTCTTCTTCAATGCCCTTATTTACTCTTTTATGTAATTCCTGAAGATCTTTTTTCGTAGGGAGATGATCTTTATTTTGCTCAAGATAAGCCCAAGCATCGAAAAGATTTGAAGCCATACATAATTCTTTTTTTGTATGGTCTCTTGGGACAATAGATTTAAAGAGATAATCATATGTTTCTTTTACCGTTACTGTTGATCCTTCTATTGCATTAGAATTGGAGATAAAAATACTGAGAAAGCGTTCTTTTTCTTTCTTTTTAGAAATCTGATCCAGACTGTCAAAATATTTTTTATACTCTTTAGAAATTTTTCGTATCGTTTCATGATCTTGATAGGATAATTGATCTTGAGATTGCTCTAAAACCCAATCTTGTTTTTTATAAGAATATTCCATGCACTCAAATTCTTCTTTTCGAATAGGTCTTTTCTTTCCAACATATTTAATTGTTTTTTGTATTACTTTGTCTTTTTTTCTTATAGAAGTTACTAAGTATAAGTATTCCTTTCCATGAATCTTCTTTGTAACAATACTGACCATATCTATTTTTAACCACTACATATTTATATACTTTTCGACTACAATAGTCCATTATGATTATTATGTTAGCTTATTTAACCACTACATACTTTTATATTGTCCTACATACTCTTCAAAACAAAACTGACAGATAGGTTTTAGAGCCTTATTTCTTGCTGAATCTAATGCTGCAATATATCGCTCTGGGAGTTCTAAGACTAAGTAATTTCTATTTCTAAAGGATATTCTCTTCTAATTTATTTTTCATTCTAACTAAATCTGATTTGTTGTACCTCTCTGATATAAATACATCTAGAGTATCCTCTTTTTTCTTAGGGATAGGCTGTGAACTCATCCATCCATGGAATTTAGAGTACACTCTTGCATATACAAACTCTTCGCCAGTTAATTTTTCTAATCTAGAAATTGCAGAAATCGCAACATCCAACAATGTAACATCCTTTATAGAATCTAAGTTTGTGGGTAAATATTCCTTTTCTTCTATTAAATGTTTATAAATAACCATAAATATATTTAGTTCTCTTTCTTTTTAACTCTTATGTTTTAATTGTCTGTTATAAAATAGATCATTAACTAAGCAAATTTCTTTGTTTAATTTATCTGTTGATCTGCTTTCAATTTTAATTCTAAATCTTTAAAGAAATGAATATCATATTTTCCTAATAAAGTATTTACTGAGTTTGTTGGATCATACAAAGCAGGTCTAGGTACACAAGATACCCCTTTTGAAGATTGGTAGATATGCATGAACACATACTCTTTCCCAGTTCTTTTTTTAATGAGATCTAAAAGCCTTATTGCCTTCCTGACTTGATCTAAATCATCTATATCTTTTGGATATTTAAAATAAGTATAACTTTTCCAACCTAACATCCTTTCTTCTAAATTAAAATCTCTTTCTTCCATATGTTTATTATTCTCATACCCCTTAAATATTTTATGCAATAGGCTTTTTATTGAGCAAGCAATCAGAAATAATAAAGTTTAATGACTTTACGAGGTTTATATTCTGAATATATGCATTATTTCGAATAATAAAAGCCAACTCCCCACCTTTGGTAAATGCGTTACAACTTTTAGAAGCCTCAAAGCCACGAACTTTGTTTAGACCTTTGATATGGATAAAAGGATCATCATAAGCGTCTTTCCAAGAATGTATCTTACCCATTTTAGACTTTTCTAAAAATAATTTTGCCAAATCTTTAAGTTGTTTAACTGTCTTAGAATATAATATTATCTCATAACCTCTTGTTTCTCCAATTAAATTTTTAGCTTCTTTAGATCCCCAGTCTGCTTCTTCTAATGTTTTAAAAGGGATTTTTTCTAAATCTAAATAAACCCCATTTCTTCTAATTTTTAAATTAGAATAAACCCTATTTTGATCATCTCTAATTCTATAACTTAAACCCCATTTGGTTGTACTTTCTTTAGGTCTAACTTTTAAAACAACATTATCTAAATATCTTTTTCTATTCAATTCTTTTAAAACTTCTTCTAAATATAGTCCTGTTTCATGCATGTTGCTTAAACTTAATAGGCATATATTATCATAAATAGGGAATCTAAAATAATTATATCCAGTGATAATCTCTTTTTCTAAAAGTTTATCTAAATTCTCTTTTAATTTTTTCATTTTACTTCTTTAGAGTTACTCTACAGCCAAGATTAATTTAAGCTCTAGACTGTCTAGACTAGATCTAGAGCAAGGTTTATATAGTTCTGAATTATAGCAAAAATATGCAAAGGAGCATTATGCCTATGGGAAAGAGAAGTTGTGTTATTACACTTCCAAGTAGCTGGCTACAAGAACAGGGATTAGAAGCTGGGGCGGAGGTTGACGTTGAACAAGAAGGAACTATTTTATTAGTCTCCACAAAAAAAGGAAGGAAACTTCGTCAATTTACAGCAGACATACAAGAATTAGATATTATGCTTAACCGTTATATTGGCGCATTGTATAAAGCAGGCTATGATGACATCACTCTGTCTGTGGAGAAAAAACAATTAAAGACAATAGAAAATGTTCTTAAGAGAACTCTTGTGGGTTTTGAAATTATTAAAATTACGAAAGATTCTGTACATATTCAAAGAATTGCAGAACTTGATACGCTTGATGTTGATACTCTTATTAAACAAATATTTTTCACCTTACAGGTTATTGGAGAAGAGCTTATTGAGGCTATTCATAATCAAGACCAAGTCAAAATATCTGAAATCATTGGAAAAGATGATCAAGTAAATCGACTAGCAGATAGCGCACGAAGATACTTGAATAAAAGACAAGGAGACTGTCTTAGCTATGCCTTTGTAGAACAACTGGAGAATATTGGGGATAGCTATAAAAGGCTTGGGCGAGCAGCTTTAGAAAAAAAGCGAATTTCTTTGAAGAGCTTACAACATCTCAATGAGTTGCTCAAGAGTATTTATAGGTTATATTATGCTTTTAATCTCAAAGAATTAGAAAACTTTGGAAAGGCATGCGAAGAAGCAAAAAAAATTACACAAGAACCAAAAGAACTTTACTTATTATATACACAACTATTTGATATTCATGGGCTAGCATTAACAAAAAACATTGGAGGGAAAAGGGAAGCTATTTAAGTTTTCCTGCTTATAAACAAAATCATGTTTTCTTATGTGAAAAAGAGGGGTGGTGAATTTGAAAGATTCCATAATGAGAAGATTCACCAATCTATAAAAAAGGCAATGCATGCTGCTGGGCATCATGATGTCAGTACAGATATTGAAAAAAAAGTATTGACAGCACTTTCAAAAGCACCTAAAATATCTCCAAGTACATATTACATTCATAATTTAATTGAAGAAATTCTTTTAGAAGAAGGACTTAAAACTGTTGCAAAACATTATTCTTTGTACAAAACAAAAGAACATCATAGAGAAGATGTACTCAAGCATTATTTTGGTAAACAGGAACATTTGGATTTAAGTCCGAATGCAGTTTGCGTTCTCCAAAAAAGATATTTACGCAGAGATACAAAAGGAAATATTGCGGAGAGTCCAGATCAGCTCTTTACAAGAGTTGCGAAACATATTGCTTCTGCAGAAAAAAGAAAAGACCAATTGAAGTGGGAAGAAATATTTTATCATAGTTTAAAACACTTAGATTTCTTGCCAAATACTCCATGCCTTGTAAATGCAGGAACACCCTTAGGACAAATGGCTGCATGTTTTGTGCTTGATGTCCCAGATTCTCTTGAAGGTATTTATGAAAGTTTAAAACAGTCTGCACTCATTTTTCAATCTGGTGCAGGAGTAGGATATTCTTTCTCAAACTTACGACATGAAGGAAGCATTATCCATTCTACTGGAAGACCCGCATCTGGACCTGTTTCTTTTATGAAAGTCTTTGATAGTTCCTGTGAGGCGATTAAACAAGGTGGTATTCGAAGAGGGGCAAATATGGGCGTTCTTCGTGTAGATCACCCAGATATTTTTGAATTCATTACAGAAAAGTCTCGTGGAGGCTTACAAAATTTTAATGTGTCTGTTTCTGTGACAGATGAGTTTATGAAAGCTGTTATTCATAACAAAGAGTATTGGCTGCAGGATCATAGTGGAAAAAAAACGCATAACATGAATGCTCGAGAAGTGTTTGATTTTCTCTGTGGGCATACATGGGAATGTGGAGATCCAGGACTTTTATTCATTGATGAAATTAACAGAAAACATCCTTTACGAAAATTGGGGAAGATTGAAACTAGTAACCCTTGTGGAGAAGCGATGCTCTTAGAAAATGAATCCTGTACATTGGGATCTGTGAATCTTGCACATATGGTGCATGGAGAAAAAATTGATTGGCCAAAACTTGCAAAGACTGTTGCTCTGGGTGTACGATTCCTTGATAATGTTGTGACACTCAATAAATATCCAACTAAAGATATTGAAGCAATGTGCTTAGCAAACAGAAAAATTGGACTAGGAGTTATGGGCTGGGCTGATATGTTACTTTCTTTGAAAATAAAATATGATTCTGAAAAAGCATTGCATTTAGCAAAAGAAATTATGAAATTCATACGAAAGCATGCAGAAGAAACCTCTGAGAAATTAGCAAAAGAAAAAGGAGCTTTTCCAAACTATAAAAAGAGTACTTTAAAGAAACAAAGAAGGAATGCTACTGTTCTTTCTATTGCTCCTACAGGGAGTATTAGTTTGATCGCTAGTTGTGTGGTTGGAGAAACACTCATTCATACTATAGATGGTAAAAAGAAGATAAAAGATCTTGTAGGCACTGAACCTTACGTATATAGTTCTGGAAAAGATTCTATAGAAATTAAAAAAGCCTATAGCATTAGAAAAACAAGAGATAAGGCAGAGATCTGGAAGATAAAATTCGATACTGATGATGAATTGATATTAACACCAGATCATCTTATTATGTTAAGTGATGGAAATTGGAAGAGAACTGATGAATTAAAAATAGGAGAATCAATTAGGGCATTTGAAAAACACATACATGTTCATAAGAAGACAGGCTTGGCTACTTTTACTCTTTATATGACAAATTTACCTAGAAAATATGAGCATATTGCAATACTTGAAGCAAAGATAGGTAGAAAACTAAACAAAAATGAAATTGTTCACCATATAGATGAAAATAGACTTAATAATAAAAGAGATAATTTGCAACTCATGACAAATATAGAACATGCTAGATTACATTCAAAGGATACTATTGTCAATTGGAGTAAAAAAAATAAAGGAAAAACTTTAATAGAAATCTTTGGCGAAGAAAAAGCAGCTCAGATAAATATTAATAAATCTCTTAAAATGAAAGGAGAAAATAATTGGAAATATGGAGCTAGACTTAGTTCTGAAGAAAAACAACTAATTTCAGAGAGAACTAAGGAGGCTATGGCTAGACCAGAAGTTAGAAAACGATTCCTTGAAGCTGTGGAAAAAAGAAGTAATAATGAAATATGGTTAAATAAAATTAGGGATCGCAATCGTAGAGATTTTTCTGGTAAAGTCCCTTGGAATAAAGGACTTAACAAGGATACTGATGAGAGAGTAAAAAAATATGGTGAAAAAATAAGCAAAGTAAAAACACATAATAAAAATCATAAAGTGATTAGTATAGGATTTTATGGCTATGAAGATGTTTATAATATGGAGGTAGAAGATACTAAAAACTATGTTGCTAATGGAGTTATAGTACATAACTGTTCATCAGGCATCGAGCCATTATTTGCTGTATCTTATGTACGAGAAGCCTTTGGTGGAGTGAATTTATTTGAATTCAATCAGCAATTTGAACAGAGTGCACGCTATCGAGGATTTTATAGTTCTGGACTCTTACAAAAAATAGCAAAGCGAGGATCTGTGCAAGGCATGAAAGAGGTGCCAAAAGACATACAAACACTCTTTGTTACTGCATTAGATATCCCCCTTGAATGGCATGTAAAAATGCAAGCTGCATTCCAAACAGAAGTGGATAATGCTGTTTCCAAGACGATTAATTTGCCACAAGATGCTTCTATAGGGGATGTGAAAAGAGCGTATATGCTTGCATGGAAAGAAAAATGCAAAGGTATTACTGTGTATCGCTATGGGAGCAAAGAGAAACAAGTCTTGTATTTAGGTGAGCATTTGCAAGAAGAGCATACGAAAGTGCATGCAGAATATTCTGGTGGATGTATTGGGCGAGAGTGCCATTTCTAATTCTTTCTTAATTGGTTTCAAAAGAAAATTATAATCTTCTTAATGATCTATTTCTTTGAGACATTATTTCAATAGATTACAAATTGGAATAAAATTTAGAAAATAAAAATAAGAAATAAAAAAGAAAAGTTTATCTTCTTTTCTTTACTGCTTTTTTAGCAGATTTTTTTCTTCCACCACGAGACATAGCTGCTGCTGCTAGATTTCCTTGTTTGTCAATGAAATAAAGCATACCAGATTCTCTTTTAATCCCACACTTTGCAACAACTTCTTGTTTGAATGTTCCTTTCATACCAGGTCTTTTCATTCGTACTCTTGCTGCGTCACCTGTTTTATTTACAAAATATAAGAAGCCAGGTTCCCTCTTAATTCCACACTTTACTAATACTTTTGCCATTTTTTTAAATCACCTCGATTTTTAATAATTGTTTGTAGACGATAGAAGTATATAAACTTTACTATCTTCGAGGATACATTTATATATTTTAAGGTTATTTCTGTTTTCTATGTGGACCTATAGCCTTGATCCTGTACTCTTTTCTCTAGGAAATGTAGAAATTCGATGGTATGGCATTATTTATGCTCTAGGATTCATATTAGGTTTGTTTTTTCTTTTACGAAATCGAGGAGAACTGGGTCTCAGTAAAGATGAAGTCTATGACCTTCTCTTTTACCTCATGTTGGGAGATATCATTGGTGCACGACTATTTCATGTGCTTTTTTGGGAGCCAAGCTTCTATTTTGCCAACCCTTTGCAGATTCTTTACCTTTGGAAGGGAGGATTGGCTTTTCATGGAGGGCTTGCAGGAATTGTTCTTGCAAATTGGATCTATTGCCGTCACAAAAAAGTGTCTTTCTTGAAAGTTGCTGATGTACTTACAATACCTACACTTATAGGACTAGGTTTTGGAAGAATTGCAAACTTTATCAATGGGGAACTTGTTGGGAGGGTTACAGATGTTTCTTGGTGTGTGGAATTTGGTGATGGTTTATGTCGACACCCTTATGTCCTTTATAGTGCAATAAAGAGATTTGCGCTTGCAGGAATATTGTATGGAATTCAACGATATTTTATCTTCAAAGAGGGATTTCTATTTTATTCTATGATTTTTCTTATGGGTGCTGGGAGGTTCATTTTAGATTTTTTAAGAGAAGATATTCTTTATGTGGGATTAAGTGTGGGACAATGGATGTCTCTCGTTATGCTTGTTATTGGACTAGTCATGCTTTTTAAAGATTATCGTGAAGATTTAAGAAAGATATTTAAATAATGATTTTTGCATTGATCTTATGATTAACTGTGAAGAATGCAAGGGGGCCTGCTGTCGAGAAGTTTCTGTGGAAATGGATGCACCGAAGACTATTGAAGATTGGGATCTCATTCGTTGGATGGTTGCACATGATAATATAGCTATTTTTATGGATCATAAAGGAGACTGGCTTGTTGAATTTAAGACCAAATGCAGTAAATTGGATACTGAGGATCGATGCACTATCTATAAAGTACGACCAAAAGTATGTAATGATTATCCTCATGAAGATTGTATTATGAATGCGCCTGAAGCTGCAGAAAAAATACGATTTGACACTATGGAAGAAGTGGAAAAATATATCAAAGAAGTAGTGATGCCACAAATGCAGAAAGAGAATGAGAAACTTAGTGAATGGAAAATGTCTTCTTAGAATGATTTTCTTAGTTTATTTAATGTTTTATTAATAGTTTTATATTCCTAAACAGAATATTATTTTTTCTCTGTTTCATAAATATATTGCGTACCAATAGTCCATTCTTTTCCAAGATATAAAGATTTAACTGTTTCAAGTTTTTTGTTTTCTAATAATAGCCTTTCTCTTTGTCTTAAAAGCCTGAGAGACTTTCCTACACTTCTTTCTTCTGAGAGAAAATTTTGAATCTGAGATAGTTCTGCTTGAATATTATTCATTCTAAAATCCCAAGAAAAATCATCTAAAGCTGAATAAGACATTCTTCTCTTTGAAACAGATTTCAGTTTGCCTCCAGAGAAGTTTATCATAGAAAGTACCTCCTCCTCAGAATACGTCTTTCCCCCTGAGACATCTATTTTTAGGGAGTCTAAACCTAAACTTTGCTCAAGATCACTTACCCTAGCTATAAAGACTAGCGAATCTTCCCCATCAACGGAGGAATTCTCCCAATCCTCCACAGTAAAGATATGCCTTCTCCCCTTTCTTAAATAATAAAATATTTTCTGAAATTCTTGTTCAGGATTTTGCATTACAACAAATACTCCGCTAGATAAAATAACATCAGGTCTTTCTAAATTTGTAGCAATTAAATCATCAATTGTTCCATTTATAATAATACAAGAATCAAGATTTCCACAAGAACCAGCTAGCATTTCTTTTGAAGGGTCAATTGCATATACTTTTTTTACACCACTCCTTACAATTTCTCTTGTTGCATAGCCAGTTCCACAGCCTAAATCTGCAACTATATCAGTTGGTTTTAATTTTGCTCCTAATACTAAATCTTTACACAACCTTGCCCAAAAATTATCCTGTGAAGCACCATAATACTCTACATATTCTCTATCCCTATACAATTCTGGATCTCTTATACTTCGTAGGGAGGAATTCATTTTTGAACCTTCATTTAAATCACGCATAATAATATTTGTTTGTTTTCTTTTGCTCCACATCTAATTGAGAACCAGGTTTGTTAATTCGCGGACGTTTTGTTTCTTTGTCCATACGATAAGTAATATTTAACATCTTCAGGACTTCATTCATTCCTTCTTTTTTGGTTAATGGACCAATTACAGAACCTTCTTTTCCTGGAATACCTTTGAAGACAAGCATAGCATCTCCTACATAATCTAAAAATTGCACATCGTGATCAACGACAATTGCACAGGTTTCATTTTTGGACATAAAATCTCGAATTACTTCTGCAACTTTCAGACGATCTTCCACATCTATAAATGCTGATGGCTCATCAAAGGCGTAGACATCTGCTTTTAATGATAAGGTAATTGCAATGTAAACTTTTTGTAATTCTCCTCCTGAAAGCATTGAAATATTATTATTAATTATTGCTTGAAGATTTAGTTTCTCTAAAATGTTTTGTTTGAACCAACCACTATTATGATCTTTTGCTACTTTGTTTAACCATTCTTGCACTGTGCCTGCTTCTGTTTGTAAATCTTGAGGTTTGTAGGCAATTTTTACTTTACTGGTGAGTTCTCCTTTGTCTGGTTTTATGAGACCTGCAATCATTTTGAGGAAAGTTGTTTTCCCTAAACCATTGGAACCTGTGATTGTTAAGACATCCCCCCTTTCAATTTTTCCTGCATTTATTTTCATGTGAAATGCTGGGAATTTTTTTTCTAATTCTGGCCATTCAAAAAGAATAGGCCGTTTGCTTTCTTTCTCAATTCCTTTGTTAAAGACAATTTTGTAATTACGAAAGCGAATATTATCATCAGGAAGAAAACCATCAAGATATTCATTAATCCCGCGACGAATAGGTTTTGTCTGAGAAACAATACCATAGACTGCTGCTTCTCCATAGAGAATTTGTAGTTCATCAGAAATGTAATCTAAGGTTGCAAGATCGTGTTCTACCACTAAAACTGTATTATTATTTTCTTCTGCCAAAGAGCGAATAAGTTTTGCGACTTTCATTCTACTTGTGATGTCTAAGAATGATGCTGGTTCATCAAAGAAATAAAAGTTTGCATCTTTCAAACAGGTTGCTGCAATTGCTAAACGTTGCATTTCTCCACCAGAAAGGTCTTTAATATCTCTTTCAAGAATATTTTCCATCTCTAGGAGTTCAATTATTTCTTTTGCTTTTCCTTTTTGATCTACTTTCTTGAGCATATCTTTTACTTTACCATCAGCTTTTCTTGCAATCAAATCTACTGCTTGAGGTTTATATGCAACTTTTACTTCTCCAGCTTTCACTTGTTCGAGGAATTTTTGCATCTCTGTTCCTTTGAACATTTTAATGAGCTCATTGATATCTCCAGGTTTTTCAGAATCACCAAGATTAGGTTTTATTGTTCCTGATAGAATCTTTAATGCAGTTGATTTTCCAATCCCATTTCTTCCAAGAATACCAACTACTTTTCCTGGCATAGGCACAGGTAAATTGTAGAGAATGAAAGAATCTTTTCCATAACGATGAATGGGTCTTTGAATCAGCTTTTGTGGAAGCTTGACCATATGAATTGCACCAAAAGGGCAAATGTTTACACACACTTGGCATGCATCTGTTGCAATGTCTTCATTAATCTGAGCCTTACCATCAGGGCCTTTAACAATTGCTTCCTTACCTGCACGATTTAATGGGCACATACGAATACAGAGAAAGTCACCACAGGCTATAGGATTACATTTTTCCTTGTCAACAACTGCTATTCGTTTGTCCATATTTAAGAAAAGAAAAAGAAGCTATTTAAGCCTTATGTTTTGCTTTGTTATGTGCAAGAATATCTTGTACTTCTTTTTTACATATTTTGCAGATTCCTTCAGGCCCCTTTAAAATTTTCTTTGGTAATTTCCCCTCGAATGATTTTTCTCTCATATTATTTTTTAAAACTTTAGGCTTTAAATGTCTTTTGCATATAGAAGGCTTTCTTTTCTTTAGGAAAACGTTCAATCGCATATCTCAACATAGTTCTTGGCATAGTTTTGTAATTCTCTTGTAGAAATTCTTCTTCTAATATTTGATTTCTCTTTCCAAGCTCACGTAACATCCATCCAGCTGCTTTATGAATCAAGTCCTGCTTATCATTAAGGAGTATTTCTGCAATCTCTAGAGTCTCTCTATAGTGATTTTTCTTAATGAAATAAAGAGTTGCAAGGATGGCGATGCGACGTTCCCACATTGAAGAAGATTTTGCGAATTGATAGAGGAGAGTTTTATCTTTGTCAAAAAGATATGCACCTACAATATTAGGAGTAGTACAATCAATCAAATCCCAATTGTTGATATATTTTCTTTGTTTGATATAAAAGTTAAATATCTTCTTCTTTTCTTTTTCATTAGCCTTCTTGAATTGTTCCGTAAGAATTACCAAAGATGTAAAACGATATTCATGAACAGGATTTTTTAAAAAGTATTCCAAATCCTTGAATTTAAGAGATAAGTATTTTTTTGCTATTGTTCTCTGTTGAGGAACGGTGATACCTAGAAATCGATCCCCTTCTCCATACTGCCCTTTACCTGTCTTAAAAAAACCTGAATAGATTTTAGCTTTTTCTTCATTTTTCAAAGAGAGTAAATCTTTTTCTAATAGGTGCATATTCTTTTTAGAAGAAAGAGGTTTTTAAAAATGTATTTCTTTTATAATCTAACTAATCTAGGAACTAAGGAAAAAGCTATTAAAGAGAGTCTTATTTGTACTTTCTATGGCAGAAAAATGTGCACTCTGTAAAGAGAAAGTTCAAGAAACTTTTCTTGGAAAAATTAGAGGAACTTTTATAGGAAAAAAAGCTGTCTGTAGCAGTTGTCAGAAAAAGTTTGGTGCAGATCTTCAAAAACAACTTTAAACTGCCCCAGTGGCTTAACTGGTAGAGCAATTGCTTCGTAAGCAATAGGTTGAGGGTTCAAATCCCTTCTGGGGCTTGTTATTTTGAAATCTTT